>NZ_JBATWS010000338.1:0-1993 GCF_049672805.1 Parvibaculum sp. | reverse complement strand
GTCTCACCAAGGGTATGCCCGTCTATTTCACGACGCTTGGTGCCCCGAACGTGCAGTGGCGCTCCACTGTTCGGCAGATCCTTCCCACACCCGTCATCGAAAACAATGTCGTTCTCTATACGGTGCTGATCGACATTGCCAATCCGGACGGCAAGCTGATGAAGGATATGACCACGCAGGTCTTTTTCCTTCTCGACGAAGCGCGTGATGTTATCAGCGTTCCGGTGAGCGCGGTGACGCGCGGTGCTGATGGCAAGTCCTATGTGTCCGTGATGAAGGGCAACAATATTGAGCAGCGCGAAGTCGAAACCGGCATCGCCAATCGCATCAGTGTCGAGATCAAGAGTGGCCTTGAGGAAGGTGAAACAGTCGTCACCGGCATCTCATCCGGTTCCGCGTCAGGTGCCGCGGGTGGCGAAGCGGGCGCCCGTCGGCGCGCGCCGAGCTTCTTCTAAGGTCCGCGTCCATGCCCTCCCCCCGGACCGTACCTCCCCTGATCGAGCTTCGCGACGTGACCAAGGTTTACCAGACCGGGGGCACGGAAGTGCGCGCGCTGGACGGAGTTTCCCTGACGATCCGACGGGGCGAGTTTGTCGCGATCATGGGGCAGTCGGGTTCGGGGAAGTCCACGCTGATGAATATTCTCGGCTGCCTCGACCGGCCTACAGGCGGCACCTACAAGGTATCCGGCATCGATGTCTCCACGCTCTCGCCGGATGATCTCGCCGCGCTCCGGCGCGACACATTCGGCTTCGTGTTCCAGCGGTATAACCTGCTGACCACCATGACGGCCGCGGAAAATGTCGAACTGCCGGCCATCTATGCCGGTGCCTCGCGCACTGAAAGGCGCTCGCGTGCCATCGAACTTCTTACCCGCCTCGGCATGGGGAGCCGCGCCGCGCATCGCCCGTCCGAGCTTTCCGGCGGCCAGCAGCAGCGTGTCTCGATTGCCCGCGCATTGATGAACGGTGCCGACGTTATCCTCGCCGACGAACCGACAGGCGCGCTTGATACGCAGAGCGGCGCTGATGTGCTTCAGGTGCTGAAAGACCTGAATGCAGAGGGCCGCACCGTCATTCTCATCACGCATGACCCGGTTGTGGCGGAACATGCGGACCGGCTGATCCAGATCAGCGACGGGCGCATTCTCTCCGATAGCGGGGAGAAGCGCGCCACCGCCAGTGCCGCGTCGGACGAAGGGCCCACCCGGCGCGGCGCCATGGTGATCCAGGCGGAGATTGCCGAAGCGGTGAAAATGGCGTTCCGCTCGCTCCGCGCCAATATTTTTCGCACGGCGCTCACGCTGCTTGGTGTCGTGATCGGTGTTGCCGCCGTCGTGGTGATGCTCGCCATCGGCGATGGCAGCAAGGCAAACATCATGAGTTCCATGCAGAGCATGGGAACCAATCTGCTCGTGGTTCGGCCCGGCGCGCCCGGTGTGCGCGGCAGCGGAGATGTGGCAACGCTTGTCCCGGCAGATGCAGAAGCGATCCTCGGTGTGCCAAATGTGCAGGCCGCCGTCCCCTCTCGCAGCACCGCGACAACGCTTCGCTATGGCAATGTCGATTACCGCACGCAGGTTGAAGGGACATGGCCCTCGTTGACAGTTGTGCGCGACTGGAACGTGGCCTATGGCGGCTTCTTTACCGACATCGATCTCAATGGCTATGCGCCTGTGGTTGTGCTCGGACAGACCGTGGTGGATGCGCTCTTCCCCGATCACAAGGATCCGCTCGGCGAGTATGTTCTCGTCGGCAATATCCCCTTTGAAGTTGTTGGCGTGATGGAACCCAAGGGTGCCGCCGCCTTCGGGCGCGATCAGGACGATGTTGCCTTTGTGCCGATCACCACGGGCTTCATGCGCCTCTTCGGACAACAATATGCGGACTCAATTACCGCGAAGGTCGTGAATGCCGATCTTGTGGGCGAGACGGAAAAGGAGATTCATTCCCTTCTTCTCAATCGTCACCGGACGGAAGATTTCCAGATCCGC
>NZ_JBATWS010000337.1:0-10851 GCF_049672805.1 Parvibaculum sp. | reverse complement strand
ATGCACCTCTGTGCGCGTGACGAAGAGGCTCCGGTCTTCAGATGTTCCGATGGCATTGTCGAGCGGGGCATAGAAGCTCGGCCAGCCCGTGCCGCTGTCAAACTTTGTTTCAGATGAAAAGACGGGGAGGCCGCAACCCGCGCAGTGGAAAAGCCCCGCCCGTTTCTCGCGGTCGAGGGGGCTGCTGCCTGCACGCTCCGTGCCCTGGCCGCGCAGCACGCGATATTGCTCCGGTGTCAGCGCGCGTTTCCATTCGGCGTCGGATTTGGTGATCTCGAAGACTTCCTGCGCGGCACCTGCGCCGCCACCGCGGAAGGCAAAGCCGAATGCGGCGAGGGCTGCGGCCGCCGCTGTGCCGCCCAGAAACATGCGTCGTGACATCATCGGTGCCTCCTCAAAGCCCCGCTCAATGTTTGCCCGCTTCGTCTCCCCAAAGGCGTCTGAGCTGCGCGTCGCGCCCGCAGCGCCAGCGATAGTAAGTGTAGCGGGCCGGGTTCTTCAGGTAATAGTCCTGATGATACTCCTCCGCCGGGTAGAAGGCGGTGGCCTCGCGGATTGCGGTGACGATGGGTTTCGAGAAGCGGCCAGAGGCTTCCAGTTCCTGTCTCGACCTTTCGGCTTCTTTCTTCTGCGTCTCGTCGAGATAGAAAATGGCGCTGCTATATTGCGCGCCTTCATCGCAAAACTGGGCGTTTTCGCGCAGCGGATCGATATTCCGCCAGAAGATGTGCAGCAGGTCGCTATAGCTCACCTTTTCCGGGTCATAGGTGATCTTCACCGCCTCGATATGGCCGGTGCCGCCGCCTGAAACTTCCTCATAACTCGGGTTTGGCGTCTCGCCGCCAATATAGCCGGAGGTGGTGCTGAGCACGCCTTTTGTCTTGTCGAAGGGTGGCTCCATGCACCAGAAGCAGCCGCCCGCGAAGACGGCAACGGCTTCTTCCGCCTGTGCAAAAGCGGGTGCGCCTGCCAGGGCAAGAACCGCGAAAAGGAAGGTGAGCAGCTTCTGTTTCACGCCCGGTATCTCCTTCGGGATGCCCCCAAACTGGATCACGAGCGATTTTAAGCCCAAAGGGGCTGGCTGGCGCTTCACGTCTTCGAGAGAATTTCTCGCTTGGACGGGAAGACTATCGCCGTTTAGCATCAACCCTTGCAGTTTGCTTTGGGAGGAGCGGACGATGAGCCTGATGGCTGAGGCGGGCGGTACTGCGCATGCGGAGGGAGGAGCCCCTGTGATCGTGAGGGTCAGGGCGGATCAGCCCTGGCGCTGGCTTGAGGCGGGCTGGGCGGATATGCGCGCCGTGCCGGCGATCAGCCTTGCCTATGGCTCAACCTTCCTTTTCGTGTCGATCCTTCTTGCGGGTCTGCTTTTCCTTGGCGGGGCCAGTGCGCTGCTGCCGGTTTTCGGTGCGGGGTTCCTGCTTGTCGGGCCGATGCTGGCCGTGGGGCTTTATGAGGTGAGCCGCCGTCTGGAAGCGGGCGAGCGGGTCAGGCTCAAGGACGTGATCTTTGTCTCCAGCCGCAATCTCACCCAGCTTGCGCTGGTGGGGGGGATGCTTGCTGGTGCCTTCATTATCTGGCTTCAGATTGCAGGCTGGATTTTTGCGATCTTTTACGGCGCGGTCGGCATTCCGCCGCTTTCGGAATTCGCGCCCCTGCTACTGCTCAGCCCGCGCGGACTTGCGCTTCTCGCCATCGGCACGGCGGCGGGCGGCGTTCTCGCCTTCACGGTCTTCGCCATTTCGGTGATTTCCGTGCCGCTGCTTCTTGCGCGTGACATTGATGCGGTCACAGCCGTCATCACGAGTGTGAATGCCGTGCGCAAGAACTTCTGGCCGATGCTGCTCTGGGGCTGGATCATCGCGTTGCTCACCGCTTTCGGCATCGCGACGTGGTTTCTGGGACTTGCGGTAATCTTTCCGTTGCTCGGCCATGCCACATGGCATGCGCATCGCGCCGTGGTGGCGGAAGGCTAGTTCTTCCCGTCTTCTTCCGGCTCGTCCTCATCATCGAAAAGGATGCGCTCTGCCGCGCCTTCGAGATCGTCATATTGCCCGCTTCTCAGTGACCACATGAAGGCAGCGAGGCCGAGAAGGCCAAGCAGCAGTGCGGCGGGTATGAGAAAGAGGAGAATGCTCATGCGGTTGCGTGCCGCGGGGCAGACGCCTGCGCATCGCGCTGCGCTTTCTTGCGGCGGTTGAGGCGGAGCGAGTTCACGATCACGATGATGGACGAACTCGACATGGCAATGGCTGCAATGAGCGGCGTCACATAACCTGCCACGGCGAGCGGCACGGCAATCGCGTTATAGATCAGGGCGAGGCCGAAATTCTCAAAGACGAGGCGGCGCGATTTCCGCGCGACATCAACCGTCTCCACGATGGGCGCAAGCGGCACACCCTGAAAGATGAAATCGGCGGCGGTCTGGCTCGCATCGGCGGCGTCTGCCGGGGAGAGAGAGACATGAGCAGCGCGAAGCGCAGGCGCGTCGTTCAGCCCGTCGCCCACCATCGCAACCTTGTGGCCTTTCTTCGCGAGTTCTTCGAGCCGCGCAATCTTTGCATCAGGGCGCGCAGCCGCATGCCATGTCGTGATCCCGAGATCATCCGCAAGCTGCCGCACCGCAGGTTCACGGTCGCCGGAGAGAAGTTCAATCGCAAAGCCGCGTTCCTTCAGCGCCGCGATGACCTTCTTCGCGTCGGGGCGCGGCGTGTCTTCAAAACGGAAGCAGACGGGGGCTGCGCCTTCCTGCGCGAGCCAGATTTCCGAGCCGCCATGCGCGGTATTTGCTTCCGCGCCGGTGAAGCCTGCATTGCCGAGGCGGATCAGGCGTCCGTCAAGCTGTGCTTCCATGCCCATGCCCGGCACTTCCGTGATGTCGGTGAAGGCGGGCGCGGCCCCTTGCGCGGGGAGGCTTCTTGCATAGTCGGCAAGGGCGAGAGAGAGCGGGTGGCGGCTTGAGGAAGCAAGTGCTGCACCCAGCGCAAGTGCATCCGCCGGGATTTCATCGCCATTCACAAGGCGCGGTTCGCCAAGCGTCAGCGTGCCGGTTTTGTCAAAGACGAACGTGTCCACCTGCGCGAGACGTTCAAGCCCGTCTGCGGCTTTCACCAGCACACCCTGCCGGATGAGGCGGCCCGTCGCCACGACCTGCACTACAGGCACGGCAAGGCCGAGCGCGCAGGGGCAAGTGATGATGAGAACAGCAATCGCGTTGGTGAGCGCCGTTTCCCAATGCGCACCAAGCGAAAACCAGAGGATGAGCGTCGCCGCCGCCATGAGATGCACGGCGGGCGAATAGAAGCGCGCGGCGCGGTCGGCGATGCGCACATAACGCGCGCGGCCCTGCTCGGCCGATTCCATCAGCCGCACGATTTCGGCAAGCAGCGAGTCGTCGTCGCGCTTGGTGACGGTGACGGTGAGTGGCGCGCCGAGATTGAGCGTGCCCGCGAAAACATCATCGCCGCGCTTCACTGTTGCTGGCATGCTTTCGCCGGTAACGAGGCTCGTGTCAATTTCGCTGACGCCGCTTGTCACTTCGCCATCGGCAGGAATGCGTGCGCCGGACGCAACGAGAACTTTCATACCGGGTTCGAGATGTTCCACGGGCACGGAGCGGTGCGAGCCATCCGGCGCAATCAGCGTTGCCGCCGTTGCGCGCAGGCCGAGCAGGTTTTCTGCCGCGGAGCAGGCTTTCGCCCGCGCCTGCACATCGAGATAGCGCCCGATCAGAAGGAAGAAGAGCAGCGTCACGCTGGCATCGAAATAGACGTGATGCGCATTCACGATGGTCTGGACGAGGCTCATCGTGGTGGCGAGAATGACAGCAAGGGCGATGGGCACATCCATATTCATTCGCCCGCCGCGAATGGCTTTCAGCGCGGAACGGAAGAAGGGCTGGCCCGCATAGGCAACGGTCGGCAGCGCAATCAGCGCGGACACCCAATGGAAAAGGGAGCGCGTCGTCTCATCCATATCGGTGACGAGGCCCGACCAGACCGAGACGGAAATGAGCATGATATTGGCGGAGGCAAACCCCGCCACGCCGAGTGAGCGCAGCAGGAAGCGTCCCTCATTTTCGTCGAATGTACCGAGCAGCTTCGGATCGAAGGGAACGGCGGTGAAGCCTGTATCAGCGAGCGCGCGGATGATCGCGTCGGCGCGCAGCTTTGTCGGCTGCCAGCGCACGGCAACGCGCTTGGTTGAGAGATTGGCGCGGGCATATTCAACGCCGGGGAGACTTTTCAGCGCGCCTTCTACCTTGCGAAGGCAGCCTGCACAATGCATCCCCTCGACAACGAGGTCGAGCCGCGCTTCGCCTTCCGGCGTCTCGCGCACGAAAATGTCAGGGTCGATCCCTGCCCGTTCCCGGATGCCTGCGGCGAGTTCCGTCATTTCCCATCCTTGCTGCGAAGAATGACGCGCTGCTCCTCCACGAAAGTCTCTCCCTTCGGGCCTTCGGCTGCAATACGCACCAGCCAGTTGCCCGCATGGGCGAGGTCGAAGCGCGCGGTATAGAGGCCGGGGGCGGTTTCGGTCAGCATGGCTTCCCTGTCCTCGCCCTTTGTCACGGGCCGCCAGAACTCGCCCCGAACGGCGAGGCCCTGAAGCGGCACGCCATCCGCCGTTTCAAAGCGAACGCGGAGCAGGGCTTCATAGCCGTCGCCCGCCAGCAATTCGGTTTCGATGGTGCTTTTCCAGCCCATCGCCTTCTGCGCCTCCATGCGTTCCAGAAGGTGGTTATAGGCGCGGCCCTTCTGATAGGCGCCTTCGACTTCCACCCCGTCAAAGGTGGAAAGGGCGCGCCAGATCATCAGCGCGTTTACGGCGAAGATGATGCCGAAGAACAAGATGAAAGCAGCAAGAACACGCCGCCCCGTAAGCGGGCCGAATTTCCCCGAAGGGTGATAATCGGTGTTCTGTACAGTCATTTGATCGGGCCTTTGAAGCTGGTCTTCTTCGTTGCGGTCGTGCCGTTTTCAATGTCGGTCACGATGAAGGTGAACTCCGCCTCGCCCTTGTCTAGCTGCTTGAGCCGGTCGATGGGCAGGCTCACAAAGAAGCGCGCATTGACAAGCGTATCAGGGTTCACGCTCACAATCTCGTCATGCTCGCCGGTCAGGGCCGGGCGCGTCAGGGCGGCGCCTTCAAGCCCGTCGATGGAAATGCGGTAGCTGCGGGCGGAATGTTCCTTGTTCAGGATCTTCACCTGATAGCCATTGCGGATGCTGCCATCCGAAAGCGTGACAAAGAGCGGATTGCGATCGGCAATGACATTCGCCTCCAGCGTTGCGCGGTTCAGCAGCGCAAAGAGCATGACGGCGGCAACCAGCGTGAGAGCGATGGTATAAACAACAGTGCGCGGACGCAGCAGGTTGACGCGCGGCGTCTCGCCCGCCTGACGAAGCTCCTGATTGCGGAACGTGTCATAGGTGATGAGGCCGCGCGGGCGCTCCACCTTGTCCATGATTTCGTTGCACGCATCGATGCAGAGCGCGCACTGGATACATTCAAGCTGCATCCCGTCGCGAATATCGATGCCCATGGGGCAGGCAGCCACGCACTGGCCGCAATCGATGCAGTCGCCGCGGCCTTCCCAGCTCGTGCCCTTCTTGTGCGGTCCGCGCTTTTCGCCCCGGTCGGCGCGGTAGCTGACGAGAAGCGAATCCTCGTCGAACATGGCGCCCTGAATACGCGGCCAGGGGCACATATAGATGCAGACCTGCTCGCGCGCGATGGCGCCGAGAAGATAGGTGGTGAAGGCAAAAAGTGCGATGAAGAGCCAGGCAATGAGCGGCGCTTCAAAGCTGAGAAGCTGCGCGGCAAGCGTTGGCGCATCGGCGAAGTAGAAGACCCATGCGCCGCCCGTCGCAACGGCGATGAGAAGCCAGACAATGTGCTTGCCGACCTTGCGCGCGATCTTGTTGAAGCTCAGGGGTGATTTGTCGAGGCGGATGCGCGCCGCGCGATCTCCTTCAAAGAAGCGCTCCACATGAAGGAAGAGATCGGTCCACACCGTTTGCGGGCAGGCATAGCCGCACCAGACGCGGCCAGCGACGCTTGTGACCAGAAACAGGCCAAGCGCCGCCAGAATGAGCAGCCCCGTGACGTAGTAGAATTCCTGCGGCCAGATTTCGAGAAAGAAGAAGTAGAAACGGCGCGCGGGAAAATCGAGCAGCACGGCCTGATCGGGCAGGCCGGGCCCGCGCTCCCAGCGCAGCCACGGCGTCACATAATAGATGGTGAGCGTCACCGCCATGACGAGCCATTTGAGGCGGCGGAAGGTGCCGTGCACCAGCTTCGGATAGACTTTTACCCGGCTCTCATAAAGCGGGCGGTTCTTTTCCGAATTGACGGCTGTGTAGCGCTCCCCTTCCTCGCCATGGGGATTTCTTCCCGCTGCTGTTGCTGCAGCTTCGGCGGCAAGGCGTTCCAGTGGTGTGGCGAGGTTGGGGGCGATATCGGTCATTACTTGCTCGAGGATTTCTCCCCGGGCAGAGGCTTACTCCTCGCCTCCGCCCAGAGAATGCACAAACAGAGTGAGTGAACGGATAGTGGCCTCGCTCAGGCGTCCTTCCCAAGCTGGCATCGTGCCGCTGCGGCCGTTTGACACGGACTCAATGATGTTCGCCCGCTCGCCGCCATAGAGCCAGATCGCATCGGTGAGATTCGGGGCGCCCAGTTCGCGGTTGCCCGTGCCGTCGGCTCCGTGACAGGTGACGCATTGCGTGGCGAAGATCTCGCTGCCGCGGGTGGCGGCTTCCGCATTTTCCGAACGGCCGGAAAGGGAGAGCACATATTCCGCGACATCGGAGATTTCCGCGCGGCTCAGAATGCCGTCCCGGCCATAGGCCATCATGATGTTCTGGCGCGTGCCGTCATTCGCTTCCCAGCGGATGCCGTGGTTCACCGTGTACTGGATGTCTTCCAGCGTGCCGCCCCAGATCCATTCATCATCATTGAGGTTGGGGAAACCCTTGAAGCCCTGCGCGCCGGAGCCGTGGCAGGGCGCGCAATTATCGCCAAAGGCGGCGCGGCCGGCGGCAAGCGCAAGTTCCATCAGGGCAGGATCGGCTGCCACATCGCGCAGAGGCATTTCTGCAATCTGCAGCATGGCATCTGCGCGGCTTTCGACAATGCCTGCAAGCTCGCCCGTCACCACTTCGCGCTGTTCATAGCCGATAAGGCCTTTCGTGTAAGTCCAACCCTCATTGGTGATATAGGGCCATGCCGGCATCACCACCCAATAGGCGATGCACCAGACGATGGTAGCGTAGAAGGTGTAGATCCACCATTTGGGCAGCGGGTTGTTGAGCTCGCGGATTCCATCCCAGGAGTGGCCGGTCGTTTCAACGCCGGTCACGTCATCCTTGTGCTTTTCGCTCATGCTCCGGTCTCCGTATCCTTCTTGCCGCTATCGGCTTCTTTGCCGTGTTCCCCCGGTTCATCATCCCGGAGCGGAAGTTCGGCAAGGTGATCGAATGTCTTTTTGTTTGACGGGCGCAGGGCATAGACCAGCACGGCAGCAAAGAGCGCCACCATCAGGATGAGTCCGGCTGTGCCGAACCATGTCCTCACCACGTCATAGAGTGTTCCGCTGTCCAAAAGCCGCTCCTACTGACGGAAATCCGCGTTCTCATAGGCGTTGAAATCCACGAGCGTGCCGAGCATCTGCATATAGGCGATGAGGGCATCGAGTTCGGAGATCATCTTCGGGTTGCCGTCAAAGTCGCGGGCCTGCGCCTTGGGATAGCGCTGCATCAGCTCATCCGTATCAGCGTCCGGCGTTGCCTGCGCTTCGAGGTCGGCGCGTGCATTTGCAATCGCGTCCTCGGAGTAGGGCACGCCTGCGAGGGCGAGGGCGCGCAGACCGTTTTCGATGTTGCGATAGTCGAGCGCGCGTTCTGCGAGGAAGGGGTAGCCCGGCATCACGGATTCCGGCACGACGGAGCGCGGCTCTGCCATGTGGAGGCGGTGCCACTCATCGGAGTATTTGCCGCCAACACGGGCAAGGTCCGGCCCTGTGCGCTTCGAGCCCCACTGGAAGGGGTGGTCATACTTGCTTTCCGCCGCCAGCGAGTAGTGCCCGTAGCGTTCCACTTCCGATCGCAGCGAACGGATCATCTGGCTGTGGCAGTTGTAGCAGCCTTCGCGGATATAGATGTTGCGGCCTGCCAGTTCGAGCGGGCTGTAGGGACGCACACCTTTCACATCCTCGATCGTGCTCTTGATGAGGAAGGTCGGCACGATTTCGACAAGGCCGCCGATCGCAACCGTGATGAGCGTCAGGACAAGGAGCAGGATCGAGTTCTTCTCGATCTTTTCATGTGTGAATTTTGCCATGACCTTATTTCCTCACTCGGCGGGTTGCGGCATTGCGCCAGTGGCAGGCGCGCGGGCGGGGAGGGGCTCGCTCTCACGGATGCGGCCCTTGATGGTCATCCAGCAGTTGTAGACCATGATGAGTGCGCCCAGCAGGAAGAGCACGCCGCCCAGGGCACGGATCAGATAGAAGGGGTGCATGGCCGCGACGGTTTCCGCGAAGGAATATTCGAGGAAGCCCTGCGCGTCATAGGCACGCCACATCAGGCCTTGCAGAATGCCCGACACCCACATCGAGGTGATGTAGAGAACGATGCCGAGCGTCGCGATCCAGAAGTGCCAGCTCACAAGCGTGTTCGAGTAGAGGCGCTCACGCTTCCAGAGCCACGGGATCAGGCAGTAAATCGCACCGAAGGAAATGAAGGCGACCCAGCCCAGCGCACCGGAATGCACATGGCCGATGGTCCAGTCGGTGTAGTGGGAGAGCGAGTTCACGGCCTTCACCGACATGACCGGGCCTTCAAAGGTGGACATGCCGTAGAAGGCGACCGAGACGACGAGCATACGGATCACGGGGTCCGTGCGCAGCTTGTCCCACGCGCCCGAAAGCGTCATCAGCCCGTTGATCATGCCGCCCCAGGACGGCATCCAGAGCATGATGGAGAAAGTCATGCCGAGCGTCTGCGCCCAGTCAGGCAGGGCGGTGAAGTGCAGATGGTGCGGGCCCGCCCAGATATAGATGAAGATCAGCGACCAGAAATGGACGATGGAGAGGCGGTAGGAATAGACCGGCCGCTCCGCGCGCTTCGGCACGAAGTAGTACATCATGCCGAGGAAGCCGGCGGTCAGGAAGAAGCCCACCGCATTATGGCCATACCACCACTGGATCAGCGCATCCTGCACGCCGGGGAAGAGCGCATAGCTCTTGGACGAGCTCCATGTCTCGGGGATCGCGAGGTTATTGCCGATATGCAGCATCGCGATGGTGACGATGAAGGCGAGGTAGAACCAGTTCGCCACATAGATATGCGGCTCCTTGCGCTTGGCGAGGGTGCCGAGAAAGACCGCGAGATAGGTGACCCAGACAATGGTGAGCCAGATATCGGCATACCATTCCGGCTCGGCATATTCCTTGGACTGGGTGACGCCCATCAGATAGCCGGTGGCAGCGATCACGATGAAGAGCTGATAGCCCCAGAAAACGAACCAGGGGGCGATGTCGCCCGCAAGCCGCGCGCGGGAGGTGCGCTGTACGACATAGAAGGAGGTTGCGATCAGCGCGTTGCCGCCAAAGGCGAAGATCACCGCTGATGTATGCAGCGGGCGCAGCCGACCGAAATTCAGGAAATCCGTGTCAAAGTTGAGGGCCGGATAGGTGAGCTGGAAGGCGATGACGACGCCGACCAGGAAGCCGGCCACGCCCCAGAAAAGTGTTGCAATGGCACCGGCCTTCACCACGCCATCGGCATATCCCGTGCCGTCATCGGCAAGGGGCCGCCCGCTCGTCGCATTCATATGGCGCTGGCCGATCGCCATGACGCCTGCGAGGAAGGCAAAGACGAAGATCCAGGCATGGACTGCCATGGGAGCGTCTTGCGCATTGGCGGCGATGGCGATGAATAGGATTGATCCGGCAATGAGAGAGAGCATCACGGCCCATGCCGACAGGGTCATCGTGCCTGGGGGGGTGGTGCCCGGCGCGCTCGATACCGCCATTTCCAGCTTTCCTTGTTATTGGTTGCCTCGGTGCCGGACGGCAGAACGGGCCTCGGCATTCCAGCCCCGGCCCGAATGTCCAGCTTACAAAAACCTTATCATGGGTATGGGTTTGGGGAATATCCGGCAGCTTGCCGCGCTGCAAAATGTCACATTGAGCCAGCTATCAAGGGGACGACGAGGGCAACCGGTAGCGCCGGGCATGGCGCGCAAGCATTCGCGGAGTGACAGGCCGCATTAACCAAGAGTTCTGCGGCGTGTCAGCAAGATGAGCGCCGATTGTTCCAACAATACATGCAGTTTCAATGCTTTTGTCATAAAGAACCCGCTGTCAGCTTCGAATTTTTCCACAATTAAGCTGTGCCAAAGCGGCATGTCGTGATAATTGAAACCGCCCGTACCCGGCGAACTGGTCCGGCGAGCTGGATTGCGAAATTCGTAAAAAGGCGCTATCCCGCGAGCGCCAGACCGGCCCGAACAGGCAAAGCCGTGGTGTGTCGCCACTGGCATCACAAAAGGAACGCGTCGTTCCATTTGCACTAGAAAATGAAAAGAAGAGCCGAAGCTCCGGCCGTAACGTAAAAACCTTCGATGCACTCAACTTGCAAAAGGGTGCTGATCCCACGGGGAGGTTATTTTGCAGCGTATTGAAAATTTCGTATTCGGTCTGCGTGCGCCGATCCTGATCCTTCTGCTGGCCTTCACGCTTGTGATGGGCTTTTTTGCTTCGCAGCTCCGCATGGATGCGGGCTTCACGAAGATGCTGCCGATTGGCCACCCCTATATCGAAACCTTCTTCGAGTATTCCGAGGG
>NZ_JBATWS010000336.1:0-4333 GCF_049672805.1 Parvibaculum sp. | reverse complement strand
CACTTGGTGAGCAGGGATTTGGCGGATATAGCGCGACGGCGGGAGGCCAATTCAGCCTTCATGAGCCTGCGCTTTGTATCGCCAGAGGCGCCGGCTGACGAAGCGGAAGCCGGGTTCCTCCACGCGCTTTCGCGACATCAGCGGGCAATCGGGCTGCAGGCAGAGTTGAAGGCCGCCGAGCGAGCGCTCGCGGAAGAGATGACGGAAGAGAATTTTGCCCGGCTTCAGGCCATTCATGCGCAGCTTGAGCGCGCGGAAGCGGTGGACGGGCTTTAAGGCAGAAGCAGGATCGAACTTTTACGGGGATCGGCCAGAAGCGGGATTAAAGGGCAGAGCGGTTTCGATAAGGCGGGTTCAGGCCCGCTCAGGGGACGGGCCGAAACCAAGGGCAGCAAGCGCAAAGTGAGGCGGGTAGCGGGTCATCCGGTTTGAACGGGATGCCTGTGCTGCCTTTTACGGCATTTGCAACGTCCTGCGGCATGATACCCGCATCCTCTGGTCCTTTTTCTCGAGTGACCTATCTGAAGAGAGAAACGGGGCTACCGGCTTTGGCTCTTAATGAGCGCCGGAATGCCCGCGATATGTCGGAGAAAGTGTGAATGGCGAGCAAGACGGCGGAACAGGAAGCTCCGGAAGCGGCCACCGAAGTGTCGCAGGACAGCCCGCTCCTCGATATGTCGGATGCGGCTGTCAAAAAGATGATCAAGGCCGCCAAGGCGCGCGGCTTTGTCACCTATGACGAGTTGAACAAGGTTCTGCCCTCCGAGGAGTTCTCGTCCGAGCAGATCGAGGACACGTTGTCGATGCTCTCCGAAATGGGCATCAACGTCGTCGAGAATGACGAAGCCGATGACGCGGCGGATGGCGCTGAAGGCGGCGAGGATGATGACGAGGAAGAGACGACCGGCAAGGCCGTCGCCACCACGACAACCACCTCTACCGCGCTTGATCGCACCGACGACCCCGTCCGCATGTATCTTCGCGAGATGGGCTCGGTTGAGCTTCTGTCACGCGAAGGCGAAATCGCCATTGCCAAGCGCATCGAGGCTGGCCGCGAGACAATGATTGCCGGGCTTTGCGAGAGCCCGCTCACCTTTCAGGCCATCATCATCTGGCGCGACGAGCTGAACGAAGGAAAGATTCTCCTTCGCGACATCATCGACCTCGACGCGACCTATGCCGGCCCCGACGCCAAGAAGATCGACCACAGCCAGGCCGCCCTTGCAGGCGAGGCACCGCCGCGCATCGAGCCGGAGGAAGAAGAGGTCGATGAGGATGGCGACGACGAAAACAACATGTCGCTCGCCGCGATGGAGGCGGAACTGAAGCCGAAGGTTCTCGAAACCTTCGATAAGATCGCCGCCGATTACAAGAAGCTCCGCAAGCTGCAGGACCTTAAGGTTGAACTCGCTCTCAAGGGCGAGGAGATGCCGGCCGCGCAAGAGAAGAAATATCAGAAGCTCACTTCCGATCTCATCGAGGAAGTGAAGAGCCTGTCGCTCAACAACAACCGTATCGAGAGCCTTGTCGAGCAGCTTTATGCGATCAACAAGCGCCTCATGGGTTTGGAAGGCCGCTTGCTGCGGCTGGCTGAAAGCCATGGCGTGCCGCGCGAAGAGTTCCTCAAGCAGTATTTCGGCAATGAACTTGATCCGAACTGGCTGCGCCGCGTCAGCCGCCTGAAGGGCAAGGGCTGGACGGAGTTCTGCAAGGATGAGCGCGATCAGGTGAAGGAACTGCGTCAGGAAATCCAGACGCTTGCTTCCGAAACCGGCCTCGATATTTCCGAATATCGCCGCATCGTTGCCACGGTGCAGAAGGGTGAGCGCGAGGCGCGCATCGCAAAGAAGGAAATGGTGGAGGCGAACCTGCGTCTCGTTATTTCCATCGCGAAGAAATACACCAATCGCGGCCTGCAATTCCTCGATCTCATTCAGGAAGGCAATATCGGCCTGATGAAGGCGGTGGATAAGTTCGAGTATCGCCGCGGCTACAAATTCTCCACCTATGCAACATGGTGGATCCGTCAGGCGATCACGCGTTCGATTGCCGATCAGGCACGCACCATCCGTATTCCGGTGCATATGATCGAGACGATCAACAAGCTCGTTCGCACCTCGCGCCAGATGCTGCATGAAATCGGCCGGGAGCCGACACCGGAAGAGCTTGCCGAAAAGCTCGCCATGCCGCTCGAAAAGGTGCGCAAGGTTCTAAAGATCGCGAAGGAGCCGATCTCTCTCGAAACGCCGATTGGTGACGAGGAAGACAGCCATCTCGGCGACTTCATCGAGGACAAGAATGCGATCTTGCCGATTGATGCGGCAATCCAGTCGAATCTGCGCGAAACGACGACGCGTGTTCTCGCCTCGCTTACGCCGCGCGAAGAACGCGTGCTGCGCATGCGCTTCGGCATTGGCATGAATACGGATCACACGCTGGAAGAAGTTGGTCAGCAGTTCTCGGTCACGCGCGAACGTATTCGCCAGATTGAGGCGAAGGCGCTGCGCAAGCTGAAGCATCCGAGCCGGAGCCGGAAGCTGCGGAGCTTCCTCGATAACTAACCTGACTCGTCATTGCCGGCCCCTCCCGGGAATCTGAGGAGGGGCCGCATTCCGCTCGCCTGCATCGTTCATCTCCGCGCCGCTTCGATCAGTGCACGGATGGCCCAGCGTTTCACTTCGCGGGCTTCTTTCTCATCCAGTTGCAGTACGTCCTTGAAGACGATCATGGCTTCCGTGCCGACGATCAGCGCCAGCGCCTTTTGAAGCTTGTCGAGCGCGGCGCGGCTGAACTCGGCTTTTGAGGGCGCGAGGGCCGCCTCGATCATCGGGGTACGGCGGTTCTGGCGGGCGGGGAGCGCGGTGTCATCTTCGGCCACGCGGCGTTCCATGCTTTTTGCAAGCATGAGGCGGAGTGCCATCTCGTTTTCGAGGATCATATCGTGGAAGGCGGCGTCCACGCGCTCCATCCGCGCCACGGGGTCTTTCTCCGGCGCGCCGGCGAATATCGCCGTCTCGTCCGGCAGCGCGAGGTCGAGCGGTGCCTCGATCAGAAGTGCCTCGACATTCGGGAAATAGCGATAGGCCGTTGCGCGAGAGACGAGCGCTTCTTCCGCAACTTCCTCAAGGGTTGGGTTCCGCCCTTCCTTCAGCAGGCGCGCTGCCGCCTGCAGCAGATCCTTCCTCGTGCGCCGCTTCTGATTGGCGCGTGCGCTTGCGCCGCTCATGCGCTCGCCTCTTCCGTCTGCGGCAGTTGCGCGATCACGGCGGCGAGATCGACCCAGACATTTTCGCGCGAGATATCCCCGCTTTCCCTGAATTCGATAATGTGAAGCAGGCGGAATTCGAGCGGCCGTCCGCGACCCTCGATACCGAAGGGGCGGCCCGGCGCCGTTCCGCGCCAGAGCGATTCATCGACCAGGAAATTCTCTCCGTGATATCGCCGCAGCGACGTCACTTCGCCATTGGCGAGATCGGCGAATAGCGTCTCGTAGAAGGGGCGGGCTGCATCGCGGCCATGCGCGGGGCCAGTGGGCCAGCCGACCACGTCATGCACCACATCGGGCGTGAGCGTTGAAAGCACGCCGTCGACATCGTCACGTGCCTCGAAGGCGAAATGCTCGTCGATCTTCCTGTCCATTTCGGCTGGCGTCAGGGGCATGGGATTTCTCCTCAAAACTGGTTCGGGGCGCCCGATCAGGGGCGTAGCTGAGTGACCAGATAATGAGACAAAAGTCTCATGTCAATATTTTTATCTTATTCACGGGCAAAGAGAAAGGGCGGCGCCATGCGATGCGCCGCCCCAGATCCTTTTCGGCCGAGTTCGTCTGGCTGGTCAGTTGATCCGTATGACGAGCGTCACATTCGCGGAGACGGTCTGCTCGCCTGCCGCCATCGGCACGGCGGACGCTTCGGCGCGCATCACCATCATGTCCTTCGCGTAATAGGGACGGGGCATGGAGTAGCCGTTCTCCGAGATGGAGAGGATTTCGCCAACCGACACGCCAGCCGCGCCCGCATAGAGCTTCGCGCGCTCCAGCGCATCCTTCACGGCGGCCTTGCGTGCCTCATTCATAAGCGGCTTCGGGTTGTCAATTTCGAAGCGGATGCCGGAAAGCTGGTTCGAGCCGAGCGTCACCACGCGGTCGAGGATTGCGCCTGCCTTGTCGAGATCGCGCACCTTCACGGTGAGCTGGTTCTGCACACGGTAGCCGCCAATCACGGGCGTGTGGGGGCGGCCGTCATCCTTCGCCTGCTCATAGACGGGATAGACCGAGAATTGCGATGTCTGCATGTCCCGCTTTTCGATGCCGGCTTCCTCCAGCCCCTTGAAG
>NZ_JBATWS010000335.1:0-6904 GCF_049672805.1 Parvibaculum sp. | reverse complement strand
GTTCCGCAAGCCGCTGGTTCTCATGACGCCGAAATCGCTGCTGCGTCACAAGCGCTGCGTGTCGAAGCTGAGCGAGTTCGGGCCGGGTTCCTCGTTCCACCGCGTGTTGTGGGATGATGCGGAAATTCTGCCTGACCAGAAGATCAAGCTGGTGCCGGACAAGGAGATCAAGCGGGTCGTGCTCTGCTCGGGCAAGGTCTATTACGATCTCTATGAAGAGCGTGAGCGGCGCGGTATCAACGACATCTATCTCATGCGTGTGGAGCAGCTCTATCCGTTCCCGGCAAAGTCGCTGATGACGGAGCTGGCGTGCTTCCCCGATGCGGAGTTCGTGTGGTGCCAGGAAGAGCCGAAGAATATGGGCGCCTGGTTCTTCATGGAGCCGAATATTGAATGGGTTCTCGACCATCTGGGCACGCGCTATCGGCGCGCCTCCTATGTCGGTCGCTCGGCCTCGGCTGCAACAGCGGCGGGCCTCATAAGCAAACATAATCAGGAACTCAACCAGTTTCTCTCCGAGGCGCTCAGGATCGACTGATCCTGACGCCGGAGAGACAAGAGACCGGAAAGGCGGCAAAGCAGATGGCAACGGAAATTCGCGTGCCCACGCTCGGCGAGTCGGTGACCGAGGCGACGGTCGCCCAGTGGTACAAGAAGCCAGGTGACAGGGTAGAGGCTGACGAGCCGCTTGTGGAACTGGAAACGGACAAGGTAACGGTCGAAGTTCCGGCACCTTCCGCCGGTGTTCTCGCTGAAATCCTTGTGAACGCCGGCGAGACGGTGGAAGTGGGCGCGTTGCTCGGTCAGCTTGGCGAAGGCAAGGGCGCGGCCCCTGCCCCGAAAAAGGAAGAGCCGAAAAAGGCAGAGGCCAGGGCCGAGGTGAAAAAGGAAGAGCAGAAGAAGCAGGAAGCGGGTCCTGCCAAGCCTGCTGATGCGACACCTTCTCCCGCCGTGCGCCGCGTGGCTGCCGAAAATGATCTCGATGTCTCCACCATTGAAGGCACGGGCAAGGGTGGCCGCGTGACCAAGGCGGATGCAGAAGAAGCAGCCGCGTCGAAGGGCGCTGCGAAACCTGCCGTCTCAGCCGCGCCCGCAGAAATCCGCGCACCCGCGCCTGCCGATCAGAGCGCACGTGAAGAGCGTGTGCGGATGACGCGTCTGCGCAAGACCATCGCAACGCGCCTTAAGGATGCGCAGAACACGGCTGCCATGCTCACCACCTTCAATGAGGTGGATATGACGAATGTCATGGCGCTGCGCTCGCAATACAAGGACCTCTTCGAGAGGAAGCATGGCGTGCGCATCGGCTTCATGAGTTTCTTCGTGAAGGCGTGCATTCATGCGCTGCGCGAAATCCCCGCCGTGAATGCGGAGATTGATGGCGACGATCTCGTTTACAAGAACTACTACAATATCGGCGTTGCGGTCGGCACTGATCGCGGGCTTGTCGTGCCGGTGGTACGCGATGCGCAGGATCTGTCGCTCGCGGGCATCGAAAAGGCGATCAATGATCTGGGACGTCGCGCGCGCGATGGTGCCCTGAAGCTTGAGGATTTGCAGGGCGGCACCTTCACCATCTCCAATGGCGGTGTCTATGGCTCGCTCATGTCCACGCCGATCCTGAATGCGCCGCAGTCGGGCATTCTCGGCATGCACAAGATTCAGGATCGTCCGGTCGTCATTGACGGCAAGATCGAAATCCGCCCGATGATGTATCTCGCGCTCTCCTATGATCATCGCATTGTCGATGGCAAGGAAGCTGTGACCTTCCTTGTGCGCGTGAAGGATGTTCTGGAAGACCCGCAGCGTCTGCTGCTCGACCTTTGAGGTGATGTGATGGCGGATGCTTTCGACCTTGTGGTGATCGGTGCAGGCCCCGGCGGCTATGAATGCGCGATCAAGGCGGCCCAGCTCGGCCTCAGCGTGGCTGTTGTCGAGAAACGCAACGCGCTGGGCGGTACCTGCCTCAATGTCGGTTGCATCCCCTCCAAGGCGCTGCTTCATGCCTCCGAGCTTTTCCATGAAGCGGGAACGAGCTTCGCGGGCATGGGCATCGATGTCCCGGCGCCGAAGCTCAATCTGAAGCAGCTTCTCGCTTTCAAGGATGAAGCGATTGACGGCAACACCAAGGGCATCGAGTTCCTCTTCAAGAAGAACAAGATCGAATGGGTGAAGGGAGAGGGCAGCATCACCGCACCGGGAAAGGTGTCTGCCGCAGGCCGCACGCTTGAAGCAAGGAACATCGTCATCGCTACGGGTTCCGATGTGGCGCAGCTTCCGGGCGTGGAGATTGACGAGAAGGTGGTTGTGTCCTCCACCGGCGCGCTGTCGCTCGGCAAGGTGCCGGGCAAGCTGCTCGTTGTCGGCGGTGGCGTGATCGGGCTTGAGCTTGGCTCCGTCTGGGGCCGCCTCGGCGCGGAAGTCACGGTCGTCGAATATCTCGACAACATCCTGCCGGGCATGGATGGCGAGGTGGTGAAGAACTTCACACGCATCCTCAAGAAGCAGGGCTTCACCTTCAAGACCGGCAGCAAGGTCACGAAAGTCGAGAAGCAGAAGTCGGGCGTCAAGGTCACGATCGAGCCTGCCAAGGGGGGCGATGCGCAGACGCTCGATGCTGATGTGGTGCTGGTTGCGATCGGTCGTGTCGCCTACACGGCAGGACTTGGTCTCGACAAGGTTGGCGTGAAAACAGACGCACGCGGCCGCGTGGAAGTCGATGCCTCCTACAAGACGAATGTCGATGGCATCTATGCCATTGGCGATGTGATTGCCGGTCCGATGCTCGCCCACAAGGCGATGGAAGAAGGCGTCGCACTTGCCGAGCGGCTGGCGGGTCACTACGGCGCAGTCAATTACGATGTCATTCCGGGTGTCGTCTATACGTCGCCGGAAGTGGCAAGCGTCGGCAAGACCGAAGAGCAGCTCAAGGAAGCGGGCATCGAGTATAATTCCGGCAAGTTCCCTTTCACGGCCAATGGCCGCGCCAAGGCGAACAAGACAACGGATGGTTTCGTCAAGATTCTCGCCGACAAGAAGACGGATCGTATTCTCGGCGTTCACATCATCGGTGTGGGCGCGGGCGAGATGATCGCGCAGGCCGTGGCCGCGATGGAGCTTTCCTCGAGCTCGGAAGATATTGCGCGCATGTGCATCGCCCATCCGACCATGTCGGAAGCGATCAAGGAAGCGGCGCTCTCGGTCACGGGTGTGCCGATCCATATGTGAGGCGGGTTGAAGACCTGTCCTTCTCGCTACCCTCAAAACAATCTCGTCATGGCCGGGGCAAGCCCGGCCATGACGATGTAGAGAAGCGACTTTTTCAAACAGGCTTCAGCGGCATCGCTTCGCCTTCGGGCGGCACGACGCGGATCGTGTCATTCGGTCTTACTTCGCCGCTCTTCACGACCACGCCCATAATGCCCGCCTTGCGGATGAGATTGCCTTCCGCGTCACGGTCGAGCACCGCTTTCATCAAGCCGGGCTGAAGTCCGTCAAGCTGTGTGCAGGGATTGCGCAGCCCCGTCACTTTCACCACCGCGTTTGCGCCGATGTGAAGCTTGGTGCCGGTGGGGAGTGCGAGAAGATCAATTCCCCGCGTGGTCACATTCTCTCCCATCTCTCCGGGCACGATGGTAAAGCCCTTCTCCTTCAGCTCATCCAGCAATTCGGCATGGATCAGATGCACCTGCCGCAGATTGGGCTGGCTTGGATCCGCGGCGACACGGGAGCGGTGCTTGACGGTCACGCCCATATGCGCGTCGCCTTCCACGCCAAGCCCTTCAAGCAGCATGATGCGGCCGGTATTTTCCTTCCTCATCGTATGCGCCGGATTAAGGCTGACGGCCACGACCCAGCCGCGCTTTTGTTGCGCCATGTCATAGACCTCCAGCAGGCGGGCCGTGTTCACTTCCGTGTACATCTGCGTGGTTGAAAGGCTCGCATGGCCAAGTAGTTCCTGTATCGCCCGAAGGTCGCCGCCGCCTGCGAGAAGATGCGTCGCAAAACTGTGGCGCAGCGCATGGGGGCTTGCCTTCTCCGGCAGGCCAAGCCGCAGGCGAAGGCGGATCATCACCTCGCGTATCTGCCGCTGATCGAGCCTCTTGCCGCGCACGCCCACAAAGAGCGGATCATCGGGACCGAGACCATGCGGGCAGAGAGCGAGATATTTCTCCACGGCCTCCCGCGCGGCGGGAAGCACTGGCACGATGCGCTCCTTGTTGCCCTTGCCGATGATGCGCAGCGTTTCGCCGAGCGGTGCTGCCTTGCGGTTGAGCGACAAGGCTTCCGACACGCGAAGCCCGCAGCCATAGAGAAGCGTCAACACGGCTGCATCGCGCAGCGCAATCCAGGCAGGCTCCTTCTGCGGGTCGTCGGCGGGGCTTTCTGAAACTCTCGCGCCGCTCGCCGCATTGAGAAGCGTCTTTGCTTCCTTCTCCGTCAGCGGCTTTGGAAGGGCGTGAGGCAGCTTCGGAGAGCGCAGCGCGGTGACGGCCGCGTTTGAAACGATCTTCGCGCGGTCGAGATAGCGGAAGAAGGAGCGCACGCTTGATTGCGTTCTTGCGATGGAGCGGCTTTGCAGCCCGTCGCGGCGGCGATGACTGATAAAGGCACGGAAGTCGCGCAGCTCAAGTTTTGCGAGATCATTGATGCTCGCCGTGCCGCCCAGATGGTCCACGAGGAACTCGAAGAAGCGCATGATGTCGCGGTGATAATTGATGAGCGTTGCCTCGCTCATCCGCCGCTCGCTCATAAGGTGGCTGTACCAGTCGCGGATCTGCTGCTGTGCATCTGCCGCGGCAGGCACCGCCCTTGCGGCCTCGTCAGGGGAAGGCGCGCCGCTCAGGGCGCCGGCGGCAGGTCGAGCCATTGGCGCACACAGCGCTGCACGACATGGGCGAGGAATTCGAGCAGGTCCACCGCCTGATCGGGGTGGAACTGTTCCGGCTCGAAACCGCCAAGCGCGAGAAGGCCGGGCGGCGAGCCGGGCGATACTTCAAGACGCACCAGCGCTTCGGAATGAACTTCCTCTGCCAGATGGCCGTAAAGACCGCGGCTGCCGCGCACATGGGCGCTCAGGCGACATTTCTCACCCATGCCGAGAATGCGATCCACGCCACCCGGCTCCAGCACGCGCACACCGCGAATGCCGATGCCGGAAACGCCATTGGCGGTTTCCATGCAGATGGTCGCGGCGCGAATACCGAGCATGCGGGCAAGGCCATTCGGCGAGGTGATGTATTCGATCAGATGTTCGAAGGAGCGCGCGTCGAGAAGCTTGAGCGTCGCGGCATGAACCTGCTCGCGCGCAACGCTGTTCAGCGAGGTCGCCTCGATGAGTTCGGACTGGATGTCGCGCAACATCTTCACCTGGTTCTGCAACCGGCCAATCATGAAGTGCTGCATGTCGAGCACGTTGCGCCCGGTCGATTGCGAGGGCGGTACGATGGACGCGAGAAGGTCCGCATCATTGGCAAGAAGTTCGGGATGCAGGCGCAGATAGGCCTTCACCTCCTCGGCGGAGAGGGTGGTACCGGGCTGGTCAACGCGCCGTGCTTCGGTGCTGTCATTGTGCTGGCTCATGGCAGCAGCATCCCCCGAAATGTGTTTCCAAACTCTTTGTGAAGCCGACGCTTCAGAGAATTTTCTGGCCCGTTTTCTGCCAATCAGCAAGGAAGGCTTCCAGCCCCTTGTCTGTCAGCGGATGGGAGGCAAGGCCCTTCAGAACGGCAGGCGGCACGGTGGCAACATCGGAGCCCGCAAGCGCTGCTTCCTTCACATGGTTCGCATTGCGAATCGAGGCGGCGAGAATCTCCGTCTCGAGTTCGGGATAGTTGTCATAGATTTCCCTGATCTCGCGGATCAGTTCCATGCCGTCGAGAGTGATGTCGTCGAGGCGGCCGATAAAGGGCGAGACGAAAGTGGCGCCCGCCTTCGCGGCGAGCAGCGCCTGGTTCGCGGAGAAGCAGAGCGTCACGTTTACCATTGTGCCTTCGCCGGTCAGCACCTTGCAGGTCTTGAGCCCGTCCCAGGTGAGCGGCACCTTCACCGCGATATTGGGAGCGAGGCTTGCGAGCTTGCGGCCCTCGGCGATCATGGTGGGCGAATCGAGCGCGGTCACTTCCGCGCTGACCGGACCTTCCACTACCTCGCAGATTTCTTTCACGACCTCGAGGAAATTGCGGCCCGACTTTGCGATGAGCGACGGGTTGGTTGTCACGCCATCGAGAAGGCCGGTTTCGGCGAGTTCACGAATATCGGCAATATCGGCTGTATCGACGAAGAATTTCATGTTGTTGTCTTTTCGATCGGTCGTGGGTGCGGCTGAGTTTCCGCTTTGTCCAAGTCTAGTCGAGAGCAGCGCCCAACGTCTCCCTCTTTTGCCGGGCTTGTTGTCGTTCTGCAAGATGCGGTCGTTGCTCTTGCTTTACGAGGCGTTACGGTGTCGCTTCGAGCCGGTATGAAGCAGGGCGCGTTTTGCCCTCAATCCGCCCGGCATTATCCTTACCGAAACATATGGCATCCGAAATATCCACAGAGCGGCCAGAAGGTCATGTGCTTCAGAGCGAAGTGGTGAGCGTGCTCATCCCTCTCGCCCTGCCGAAGCCCTATGACTACACGGTGCCGGCCGGCATGGCGGTGCGTGCGGGTGATTATGTTGTCGTGCCGCTCGGCGCGCAGGAGCTGATCGGCGTTGTCTGGGGCGAAGGCTCGGGCGAGGTCGGGCATAACAGGTTAAAGCCTCTGATCGAGGTGCTGGATACGCCCCCCATGCCCGAAGTGCTGCGCCGCTTCGTGGACTGGATTGCGGGATACACAGTCTCGCCCGCAGGTTCGGTGCTGCGCCTTGCCATTCGTGCGCCGGGCGCGCTGGAGCCTGCGCGGATGCGCACGGCCTATGTGC
>NZ_JBATWS010000334.1:0-4114 GCF_049672805.1 Parvibaculum sp. | reverse complement strand
GTTCAAGCTTGCGACGGCCATCCAGAGCACCGTCCCGCGCCTCAATCAGGGCTGCGATCCGACCGCGCGAAATGGCGGTCAGCACCTTTTCGAAGCCCGTTTCCAACGCGCCGGCCTTGCGAGCAAGGCCCAGCGCATCTGCCGCGCGGCGCGCAAGCAGCCGCTCGACAATATCAGCAAGATCGGGGTCCGCCGTGGCAGCGCCCCTGGCGGCCTTCCTGAAGTGACCCTTCAGGACCGCCTTTTCAACCATCTCCCGGGTGCCCGTGACCCAAAAGCCACGGCCCGGCAGTTTTTCGGCCAGATCCGGCACCACATTGCCCTCCGGATCGAGCACGAAGCGAATGAGACCCTGCTTGCCGCCGGTTTCGCCCGTGACGATACAGCGGCGCTCCGGGCCGTCGGCCTCAGACTTCTGCTTCTTCACCCTCGTCCGCTTCCTCGTCTTCTTCCGCCGTGGCGAGATCCGCTTCCGTGATCCAGCCCGCCTTCAGACGCGCCTTCATGATGAGGTCGTTCGCATCATCGGGCGTCAGATCGAAATCTTCGAGAATGCCCTGCTGGTGCTTGCGCTCACCATTCACGGTTTCGTTCCAGCCGAGCAGATCATCGGTGGCACAACCAGCGAGATCCTCGACGGTCTTCAGATCGTTTTCGCCGAAGGCCACGAGCATCTTCGGCGTCACGCCTTCGATCTCGCCCAGCTCATCGGCCACGCCAAGCTCGCGGCGCTTCTCGTCAAATTCTGCATTCTGGCGCTCGATGAATTCCAGAGCGCGGCTCTGGATTTCCTGCGCCGTATCTTCGTCGAAGCCTTCGATCTCGGCGATTTCGTCGAGATCGACATAGGCCACTTCCTCGATCGAAGCAAAACCTTCGGAGGCAAGAAGCTGCGCGATCATCTCATCAACATCGAGCGCTTCGGCGAAGATTGCCGTGCGGCTGACAAACTCGGCCTGACGGCGTTCGCTTTCCTCGGCTTCGGTCAGGATGTCGATATCCCAGCCGGTAAGCTGCGAGGCAAGGCGCACATTCTGGCCGCGACGGCCAATGGCGAGCGAAAGCTGATCGTCCGGCACCACGACTTCGATGCGCTGGGCATCTTCATCAAGCACGACCTTGACGACTTCAGCCGGCGCAAGCGCATTCACGATGAAGGTTGCGGCATCGGGCGACCACTGGATGATGTCGATCTTCTCGCCCTGAAGTTCGTTCACCACCGCCTGCACGCGGCTGCCGCGCATACCAACGCAGGCGCCAACGGGATCAATCGAATTGTCGTTCGAGATGACGGCGATCTTGGCACGGCTGCCCGGATCGCGCGCAACGGCGCGGATCTCGATGATGCCGTCATAGATTTCCGGCACTTCCTGCGCAAAGAGCTTCGCCATGAACTGCGGATGGGAACGCGACAGGAAAATCTGCGGGCCGCGCTGTTCGCGGCGCACGTCATATATATAGGCGCGTACGCGGTCGCCATTGCGGAAAGTTTCGCGCGGCAGCAGCTCGTCGCGGCGAACGATGGCTTCACCACGGCCGAGATCAACGATCACATTGCCATATTCAACGCGCTTCACGATGCCATTGACGATCTCACCGATGCGATCCTTGTATTCGTCATACTGGCGCTCACGCTCGGCATCGCGCACCTTCTGCACGATGACCTGTTTTGCGGTCTGCGCGGCGATGCGGCCGAAATCAACCGGCGGCAATTCGTCTTCGATCAGATCGCCTGCCTGTGCAGCCGGGTTGCGGCGCTTGGCGGATTTGAGATCGATCTGCACCGCATCATTGTCCACCGCTTCGACCACTTCGAGCAGACGGACAAGACGAATTTCACCGGTCTGCGGATTGATGCGTGCACGGATTTCATTTTCCGCACCATAGCGCGAGCGAGCCGCTTTCTGGATCGCTTCGGCCATTGCCTCGAGCACGACTTCCCGATCGATGGACTTTTCCCGCGCAACTGCATCTGCGATCTGTAACAGCTCAAGACGGTTGGCGCTAACTGCCGGTGCCATTCTTTAATCTCCGTCGGAGAGGGCATCGGGGTCGTCTTCACCCCCGCCCTGCCTTTTAAGACTTTCCCTGATAAGGTCGTCGCTCATAACGAGCTTCGCCTCGCTCACCTTGAGGAACGGCAGACCGAGAATCTGCGGTTCCGAAAATCCTTCAACTTCACTTTCAACAAGAACTTCGCCGTCTTCGACGCCCTGCAATATGCCGCGAAAGCGCTTGCGGCCGGACACGGCTTCACCAAGTTCAACCTTCGCCTCGAAGCCCTGCCAGCGTTCAAAATCCTTGGGCCGCGTCAGCGGGCGGTCGATGCCGGGGGAGGACACTTCCAGATTATATTCGCCGGGGATCGGGTCCTCGACATCAAGCACGGCAGAAATGATATGCGACAGCTCCTCGCATTCATGGACCGAGATGCGACCATCGGGGCGCTCGGCCATGATCTGAAGCGTACGGCCATCCTGCAGGCCGAAACGGACACGCACGATCTCGAAGCCGGCGCCTTCGGCTGATGCGCGCACCAGTTCGAACACCTTGCGCGCAACGCCGGGAGGCGCAACGAGATGCGTATCGAGCGTGGCGAGCGCGGTCGCGTCACTAATGTCTGTTGTTTCGAGCTTCGTGGAGGCCAATGGCCCTTCTCCAATCCCGTCAAACAGGGCCCCAGATAACAAAAAAAGCGGGCCCCCGTTTCCGGAGACAGCCCACTCTCTGGAGCGTCGCTGACTTGTTGGCCTCTTTATAACGCCATTTTGCTCTCAAGAGCAAGGGCAACCGCTCAGAGGCGGCGGAAAGAAAGATAGGCGGGGGTCCGCCCCTCCCGGATGGCCTTTGCCTCATAGCGAGTGCCGGGCCAGCCCTCATAGGGCTTGCGCCAGTCATCCGCACAATCGGCGTTCCAGCGGAAGGTTTCGCCCCTTTCACGGTTGAAACGGCTCATATGGGCGAGTGTCCAGGCGATGTAATCGGGGATATCGCTGGCAAAACGCAGCTCCCCGCCCGGCTTCAAGGCTCTTGCGAGGAGGTCCAGCGTTTCGAGATTCACGAAGCGACGCTTGTTGTGGCGTTTTTTCGGCCAGGGATCGGGATAAAGGATGAAGACGCGCGAGAGCGAGGCGGGCGTCAGCTTTTCCAGCAGGAAGCGGGCATCATCATTGAGGATGCGTACATTGGTGAGGTTCCGCTCCTCGATTTCGGTGACGAGCTTCGCCACGCCATTCACAAAGGGCTCGCAGCCCAGGATGCCCACATGGCGATGCGTGTCTGCCTGATGGGCGAGATGCTCGCCACCGCCAAAGCCGATTTCGAGCCAGACTTCTTCTGCATCGCCAAAGAGGCTTTGCGGATCGAGCGGCGTATCACCAATGGAAATGGAGACCCTCGGCAGGAGGGTCTCCATCAGATTTGCCTGGCGAGGCTTCAGCGCCTTGCCCTTGATGCGCCCATAGACATGACGGCGCGAGGGGGTTTCGTTTCTGCTACTCACGTCAGGACCCACTCGCGTGAAGGCGCCAACCCGTCAACGATCAGCGAATGGCTGCCGCGATCTTGCTTGCGAGATCGGTCTTTTCCCAGGAGAAGCCGCCCTGTGCATCCGGCTCGCGGCCGAAATGGCCATAGGCCGCGCTGCGCTCATAGATCGGCCTGTTGAGGCCGAGATGTTCGCGGATGCCGCGCGGGCTCAGATCCATGCAGGTCGGGATCGCGCGCTCGATCGAGGCCTCATCCGTCTTGCCGGTGCCGTGCAGATCAACATAGATCGACAGCGGCTTCGACACGCCGATGGCGTAGGCAAGCTGGATGGTGCAGCGATCAGCAAGGCCTGCTGCGACAACGTTCTTTGCGAGATAGCGCGCCGCATAGGCCGCCGAACGGTCAACTTTCGTCGGGTCCTTGCCGGAGAAGGCACCACCGCCATGGGGGGCCGCGCCGCCATAAGTGTCCACGATGATCTTGCGACCGGTCAGGCCGGCATCGCCATCGGGACCGCCAATGACGAAATTGCCGGTCGGGTTCACATAGAATTCTTCTTCGGGGGGAAACCAGCCAGCGGGCAGAACTTCCTTCACATAGCCGCGCACGAGTTCGCGCAGATCGG
>NZ_JBATWS010000333.1:0-7680 GCF_049672805.1 Parvibaculum sp. | reverse complement strand
TCCATATATTGCGCAAAGAACGAGCCGCGCAGACTGGCATTGAAGTCTCGGTCAAGCTGAAGCGAGCCGGTGATGTTTTCATAGCCGTCCCGCTCTTCCGGCACGCCAAAGCGATACTGGCTCGGCGTAACGTCATGGCCATCCGTAGCCTGTCGCGACAGGGAGACAAAATAGGATGTGCCGCCCACTTTGCCGCCCGTCGTGCCGGCTGTGTTGAAGCGCCCGTTGGTTCCGACTTCCAGACGGAGCGTGGAAGCGGGGAGGGCCGAACCCTTTTTCGTGATGATGTTGATGACGCCGCCCATGGCCTGACTGCCATAAAGCGCCGATTGCGGGCCGCGCACGACCTCGATCCGGTCGATATTCTCGGTCGTCATATCGGCAAAGTTGAACGCGTCAGAGGGCGAAGAGGGATCGTTCACCGGCTGGCCATTGACCAGCACCAGCGTCTGATTGCTGTTGCCACCGCGCATGAAGGAATAGGTGAGCGTACCCTGGCCGCCCTGCTGCACCGGATGAATACCGGGCACGCGTTGCAGCGCCTCGGTGACGGTCTTGTATTGATGCGCCTCGATCTCTTTCGATGTGATGATCGTATAGCTCGCCGCCACTTCCTTTGTCGGGATCGGCTCGATGCCGCTCGTGATCAGAAGCTCGCCTGTTTCCAGTGTTTCTTCTGCCTGCGCAGGAAAGGCGGCAAGTGCCGCAATAGTCAGGGCCGTGATGGCCCCCCAGCCTGTGATTCTCATGGAATGTTACTTCCTGTCTCTCTGGCGCGGCCACCCCGGCCGCCTGGTGCCGCGAGCGGGAGAAAGACAGAAAGGAAACGGAGTGCCGACGGCGAAAGGCCGAAAGACAGGCCGCCCTCCCTGGCGACCCCCGGCCATGGCAGATGACGAACCCGGTGGCAGGTCTCCTGGCTCACGGGTCATCGACTTCGTTCCGCCTTCCCGGGATGCCGGCCTGAAGGACCTGAGCAGCCAGTGACATTAATGGAACGGAGCCTCGCCGCTTACAGTTGCGGGGGCAGCCAGGGAATCGGCCTTGGAGCGACCTCACCCTGTTCCCTCTTGCCTCCGGAAACGCCTTTGGGGCGCCCCCGGAACCATCGAGTGGCGCGCATCATAAGGAGGCGGGGGGCTGTGTCAAATGGCGGTATCAGGCCTTGGCGCTGGGTCGGGCGGAGACGGCACCATGCCAGCGAAGCAGATTCGCATGTTCCGGCTTCGGCTCATGCTTCACCCATTTCGCGAAATCAACACAGACAAGCGCCGTAATGTCGGCAAGCGAGAAGCGGTCGATGGCGATGAAATCCCGACCGGCAAGGCGGGCATCGAGCATGTCGAAGAAACGCGTCAGGCGGACGGAGCCGCGCTCGGCGAGGGCAGGAATCTGCTCGAAATTGACCGGCCCCGGCAGGGCGCGGCCAACCATGCCTTTTGACGTGTTGCGGAGTATTTCGGCGACCGGCATGAAGCCCTCAAACTCGATCCGCGCATTCCAGCCGAGAACAAGGCCCTTCTCCTCGGGTGTAGAGCCGAGCAGGGCAGGCTCCGGCTTCACGGCATCCGCCCAGGCAGCAATGCCGATATTCTCGGTAAGCACAACGCCGCTATCGAGCTTCAGGGCAGGCACCGTGCAGGCCGGGTTGATGGCACGGTAGGCATCGCCAAGCTGTTCACCCTTTGCCAGATCCACCTGCACCGTTTCATGCGCGATTCCCTTTTCAGCCAGCAGAATGCGCGCGCGGCGTGGGCTGGGAGCGGCGGTGAAATCATAAAGAACCGGGGCCATGCTGTGTTCCTCCACTGAAAAGGGTGGCGCATGGTAGCGAAAAGGGACGGTGCCTGTCTTGCTGTGAAGGCCGCTATTTCCGCAAGGACGGGCTTGAAATGAAGAAGGCTCCCGCGCCGTGACGCGCCGGGAGCCTTTCATCCTCGAAGCTGGTCGGAGTGGCAGGATTCGAACCTGCGACCCCCTCGTCCCGAACGAGGTGCGCTACCAGACTGCGCCACACTCCGCCTCCGCTTCGAGGCGGCGTTATAGCCGCCAAAATCGGGGCCTGCAAGCGCGATCCGGCATAAAGGAGAGGGGGGAGAAAGCTTTATATGCGGTCCATGCCGGTTGCACCGCTATTTCTATGCCGGTATGTTCCGCCGCATTTCGTGGCTCCCCATCCGGGGCCTGCCTGCTGGGGCGTAGCCAAGTGGTAAGGCAGCGGATTTTGATTCCGCCATTCGGAGGTTCGAGTCCTCCCGCCCCAGCCAAGAAGACCTCCCGAAATCGGAAATCGCTGTTCGCAACCGGATTGGGGCTGGCGGGCGGTCGCTCTTATCGGGCGAACAACCGCCCGGTTCTGCCTTGTCCGGACAATTTGCTGCGGAGCGTCAGCTCCGCCCTTGTCCGGTGCTGTGCTTCGGTGTGACGCGAGCGGCAACGAACTACCACGTCAGAAGCTGCAGCGGTGATAGCCCGCACCGTCCTCGACTGTCAGCAGCGCGCTATAGCGATCCTTTGCGCCGCGGTTCACTTCCGTGACGGAGACGACCGCCTCGCCTTCGGGTCCGATTTCATAATCGCCGCCCTGTGACACGCTGGACGTGCCCGCGGGGCCGGATTTCTCAAGCGAGAAGGAATAGCTGCCGAAGGTGCCGGGGGCGCCATAGACGACGCTTTCAAGCATCAGACCCGCAGCCGTGTTGCTCGCCCGTATCTCGCAAGCAGGGGGAGAGGAGGGCAGGGCCGTGGCCGCGACACAGCCGAAAACAAGGGGCACGCAAACCAGTGATGTCCATTTGATGAGTTTCATTATATTGCTCCCGGTTTGGAGGGCGCATGGGAGGCGACACCACGCCGCCTCCCCATGATTTCGCTTAGTAGCCGCCCTGAATGACGACGCTCGTATTGCCGTGGCCGGTCTGCACCGTGTTCGCCTTCTGACCATTGCCAACCTGAATGGTGGCGGCGGTGTTGTTCGAACCCAGCTGGTCGGTCGTCGCCTTGTGGTTGTTGCCGATCTGCGCGATGCCGGAGGTGTTGTTACGGCCCGTCTGGATCGTCGCCGCAGAGTTGTTGCGGCCTTCCTGGCCCGTCACGGCGTAGTTGTTGCGACCATACTGATCGGTCAGGGCGGTGTTCCGGTTGCCGAGCTGCTGCTGGTAGAGATAGTTCCACTCACCATGCTGCACGGCCGTGGAGTGATTGCTGCGTCCATCTGTGTGGATCGCACCCTTGTTGTAGTAGCCGTTCTGCGTATAGACACCGGTATTGTACTTGCCGCTCTGATAGACAGAGGCCGAGTTGCCTGCATTCGCGCCGGTGATGCCGGCCGCGAGAAGAGCTGCGATTGCGCTCGTCGTGAGAATGAACTTCTTCATGGTGCATCTCCTGTTGGTGGACCGGCCATCGTGGCGCGTCCTGTTGACGATGCCTTTTTAGCGAGGCGCGTCTGAGTGCCACCTGAAGCGCTCATTCATTTTTCGTTCACCCGCATATTTTTTCAATTTTTGAAAATGCGTGTGCGTCGCGTGTGTCTCGTCGCGCCTGGTGCATGCAGACTGAATGGTTCCTGAACGGAAACTTCACGCGGCAATCAGTTCTCCTTCCTTAAAGAGAAGATCACGAACACCGGCAGAAGCGCCGGAAAGAGCAGGAGAGAGAAATGAAAAAGATCTTGATTGCGGCGAACGCCTTTCTGCTTGTCTTTCTGCTTGCATCGCCAGCTGCCTGGGCGGGGAGTGCCGTAAGGATCGAACAGACAGGCAATGGAGCCTTTACCGTCCTTAATCAGGGCAAGGCCGTCACCTACAAGAACATGCCCCAGCAAAAGATCGACAAGCTCGTTCCGTTCATCACGCGTGATCGCGTCCCGACAACGGGAAAGATGGGCGGCAGGGGCTGCGCGCCGGGTTTCATGCAGGGCGGCGTGAACAATGCTGCGACCTATCAGTCGGGTTTCGGAAACACCGCGACAATCAAGCAGACAGGCACAGGAAATCAGGCCGTTGCCGTTCAGGATGGCAACAACAACAAGTCCTATATCGTGCAGCGGGGTAACGGAAATCTCGCCGAGACCGTGCAGGCCGGTAACAACAATACGGCGGTTATCCTGCAGCGGTGCTGATCGGGCGGTTTATGCCCTGTCCTTTGTATCCTGCACCTGAAGCTCATAGAGCGTCTTGTAAAGCCCTCCGGCGGCGATGAGTTCCTGATGCGTGCCGATCTCGCGCACTTCGCCGCCGGAAAGAACCACGATGCGGTTCGCCTCACGGATTGTTTGCAGCCTGTGCGCAATGATGATTGAGGTCCGCCCCGCCGTGACACGGGCAAGCGCATCCTGAATGATGAGTTCGGTTTCCGTGTCGATGCTCGCCGTCGCCTCATCAAGAATGAGAATGTCGGGGTTCATCGCGAGCACACGCGCGAAGGCAAGCAATTGCCGCTGCCCGTGGCTGAGATTGCGTCCCCGTTCCGTCAGCACCGTGTCATAGCCTTGCGGCAGCATGCGGATGAAAGGATCCGCATGAACAAGGCGTGCCGCTTCCCGCGCGGCCTCGCGCGTGATGGCCGGATTGCCCAGCATGATGTTGTCGTAAACACTTCCGGAAAAAATGTGAAAGTCTTGCAGCACCACGCCAATGCGCTGGCGAATATCAGCCGGCGCAGCATCCATGATGTCCACGCCATCAATCAGAATCGAATTGCGTGGCACATCATAGAAGCGGCAGAGCAGGCGGATAAGGCTCGTCTTGCCTGAGCCCGTGGGGCCGACAATCGCTACTTTTTCGCCGGGGCGAATGTCGAAACTCACATCTTTCAGTATGGTCGTGCCGGGCGAATAGCCGAAAGTCAGATGGTTGAAGACGACATGGCCCGCGCCATGCCGGGGCAGCGGCGTTGGTTCGGCTGGCACATCGAGCTTCTCGTCCCAGTCCAGCGCCTGAAAGATGCGCTCGCAACTCGCCATCGCCCGGAAAACGACGTTCCATTGTTCGCCCATTGCGACGATGGGGCGGAACATCATGTCGGCAAATTGCGCAAAGAGAATCACGCTGCCAAGCGTCGCAGCTCCGTCAAAGACATGTTGCCCGCCAAACCAGACAATCGCGGCCATCGCCAGAAAGGCCATGCTGTCCATCGCGGGACCGTAATAGCTTTCGATGCGGACCGCGCTGTTCTCTTCCTTGCGGTTTTCCTCGTTGATCTCGGTGTAACGCTCATAATTGATCTGCTCGCGCCCATAGAGCTGCACCACCTCTATGCCGGAGAGATTTTCCTGCAGGTTTTCGTTCAGCCGCGAGAGGGATGAGCGGATATTGCGATAGACCTGCCGCGAGGCGATGCGGAAAATCCATGTCGCAAGCGCGGCGACCGGCAACAGCACCATAAGCTCAAGGGTCAATGCCGGATTGAGTGTGAACATGACGCTGACAGCCACAAAGAAGGGAACAAATTCCCCGAGCAGAACGCCAAATCCCGCCAGAAGCTCGAACAGCGTTTCGATGTCATTGGTGAGGCGCGTCATCACGCGACCGACAGCCACGCGGTCATAGAAGCTCGACGGCAATCGCTCCAGATGGGCGAAGAGATCGCGCCTCAGATCGCGCAGGCCGTTCAGCACCGTGCGCGCCAGCATGATGCGAAAGCCATGTCCGAATGCCGCGCAGAGTCTCGTCAAGAGCGCAAAGAGAAGGCAGGCAGCAAAGATCGGATGTGTATCGAGCAGTGTCGCCAGATGGGCTGTGAGTGCCTTCTGGCCGAAATCAGGTGCTGCCTCGCCCGACGCAGGAAGAAGAATGCCGTCCACCACCACGCGGCTCACAACGACAGGGGCAAGCACCGCCGCACTTGCCGCGAGGATCACGAAAAGGATCGCGAGCCAGCCCTCCCGTCGATAGGGCGCCATCCAGCGAAAGAGGCGGCCGAGAAGACGAAAGTCGAAGCCGCGTGTTTCGATCTCATCCTCGAATACGGAGTGATTGCGCGCCTTGTTGCCGCCGCTGCTCATGCGCCGCCTCCCGTATCCTTTCCAAGCGCCTGAACAAGCTCGTCACGCCGCCCCTGCTGGCGCTCAAGCATGGCGTAAAGGCCGCCGCGGGCGAGCAGTTCCTCATGCGTGCCGATTTCGGCAATGCGTCCCTCGTCCAGAACCACAATGCGGTTTGCATGTCGCGCCGTGGATACGCGATGCGAGACCATCAGCGTCGTGCGGCCCCGGCGCAATTCCTTCAGACGCGAGAGAATGAACTCTTCCGTTTCCGTATCAACGGAGGAGAAGCAGTCATCCAGCAGCAGAACGGGCGTCTCGCGGATGAGGCCGCGGGCAAGGCTTGCGCGTTGCTTCTGCCCGCCGGAAAGCGTCACGCCCCGTTCACCCACCAGCGTTTCCAGCCGGTCGGGCAGGCGGCGGATGGTTGTTTCAAGGTCCGCGCTCTCCGCCGCTCGCCAGACTTCATCCGTGGCACGCTCGGGATTGTCGTAGGAAATATTCTGCGCGATATGCGTAGCAAAGAGGAACGGGTCTTGCGGCACCATCGCGATCTGCCCCCGCACCTGTGCCAGCGGCAACATGCGAATGTCGCGCCCGTCGAGATAGATGGCGCCGGGTGGCGGATCAATAAGGCGCACCATGAGCCGCAGCAATGTGGACTTGCCGGAGCCGACACGGCCAAGCAGCGCAATCATCTCGCCCTGTTCGATGTCGAGCGACACATCCTTGAGAGCGGGAAAGCCTTCGCCCTTTTTCGCCGGATGCGTATAGGAGAGGTGGCGAATGGTGATCGCCCCGCCCACGGCATCAAGCGGCGCGGCATCCGGCGCGTCGCGTATTTCCGGCGGGTGATCGAGTATCTCGAAAATGCGGGCCGCCGCCGATCCGCCGCGCTGGAAAAGCGTCACCATGATGCCGCCTTCGCGGATCGGCGCGAGCATCATGCTGAGATAGAAGATGAAGGCGGTAAAGGTGCCGAGCGTCATCGCCCCGTCAATCACCTGCATCCCGCCATAGCCAACCACCACGAGCGTGGTGAAGCCCGTCGCGATCAGCATGGCGGAAGTGAGGCCGGAGTTCAGCGACATCAGCCTGTAATAATCATCCGCATAGCGGCGCGATGCCGCTTCAAAGCGTGCCGTCTCCCGCTCTTCCTGCGAATGGGTCTGGATGGTGCGGATGCCGTTCAGGTTTTCCTGCACCTGTTCGGAAAGGGAAGAGAAGCCCTCCTGAACAAGCATGGAATGATCGAAGATCCGCTTCGCAATGATCCAGCCTATGACCGCAAAGACGGGCAGGGCAGGCAGCAGCAGAAGCGTCAGTCCGGGCGACTGATAGAACATGAAGATGAAGGCGATGAGGCCGGAAAAGCCGAGCACGAAAAGAAGCCGCGTGCCGAGGCCGATAAGCTGGCGGATCAGCGCGATGTCGTTGATGGCGCGCGCCATCAGGTCGCCCGTGGTGAAGCGGGAGAAAAAGCCCGGGCCTTGCTGTTCCAGATGCCAATAGAGCCGCTGGCGCAGTTCGAAGGCCGCATCCACCCCCACTTCGCGCACAAAGCGGCGGCCCGCATTGAAGGCTGCGTAACGCAACACCATCAGAGCCAGAATGGCGAGTGTCGGCAAGACGAGCCGCGTATCGCCAACGGCAATCCGGTCAATGCCCATCTTCAGGAAGAGCGGCATGAAGGC
>NZ_JBATWS010000332.1:0-8538 GCF_049672805.1 Parvibaculum sp. | reverse complement strand
TCGGGCCGGATCGCTGCATGTTTGAAAGCAATTTCCCCGTGGACAAGCTCTCCTGCTCCTATGGCGTGCTCTGGAACGCCTTCAAGACAATCGCGAGCGGCTTCACGGCGGAGGAGAAGCGTCATCTCTTCCATGATACGGCAGCACGCACCTACCGTATCTGAGGTACGATTTCCGTTCCGAGGTATCAGGGCTATAAGAGGGCGCTTACAAAGAGGTATCCATGCTTTCTTCTCAGGACATCGACGAACTCGCCACTTTCGCCCTTGAGCTTGCCGATGCGGCTGCAGAGGTGACGCTGCCCTATTTCCGCGCCGGTCTCGATGTTGACCACAAAAGCGGAAAATATGCCTTCGATCCGGTCACGGCAGCAGACCGCGAAGGCGAAGCCGCCATTCGCAAGCTCATCACCGCGCGCTACCCGGATCATGGCATTTTCGGCGAAGAGCATGGAAAGCACACAGGCTCAAGCGGCCTCACCTGGGTGCTTGACCCGATTGATGGCACACGGAGCTTTATTTGCGGTGTCCCGCTTTGGGGAACGCTGATCGCACTCAATGATGGCACACGGCCCGTCATCGGCGTGATGGACCAGCCCTATATTGGCGAGCGCTTTGTCGGGCGACCCGGCGGCACCACGCTGATCGGCCCGCGCGGCACGGTGCCGCTCAAGACCAGCAACTGCATCAGGCTTGCAGACGCAAAGCTCGGCAACACGGATGCCGGCATGTTCATCAATCCGGTGGAGAAGGAAGCCTTCCGCGAAATCTCGTCAAAGGTGCGCCTGCGCCGTTTTGGCGGCGACTGCTATTTTTATGCGCTGCTTGCTGCTGGAACGATCGACCTCGTGGTCGAAGCCGCGCTTGAGCCTTACGACATTCAGGCGCTCATCCCGATCATCGAAAATGCAGGCGGCATCGTCACAAGCTGGACGGGCGGCGATCCGCAGGCAGGCGGCCATGTGGTGGCAGCCGCAACGCCCGAACTTCATGCAGAAGCAGTGGAACTTCTCTCTGCTGCCATCGGCTGATCTCTCGCAAGCGGCGTCAGCCGCCTGCGATGAACTCATCAAACGTCTTCCAGAAGATCGCCCGGTATTCATCGCACTCGATCAATATTTCATGCCGCGCCTCCGGCACGGAAACAAGCCGCGCATTCGGCATATGTTCGACCGCACGGGCGAGCGCTTCCGGTGCCACAAGCGCATCGCGCCCGGCCTCGAAAATCAGCATGGGTGTTTGAATGGCGGCGAGATAATAGGGCCGCGATGTCTCATCAATGGTGCGGAAGGCCGCATGCAGCCAGCCAACCGTTGTCGAGCCAAGGCCGAGCATCGGCTCCTTGCGGATGAGCGCCTGTGTGAGGGCATAGCGCTTGGGATCATGCGTGAGAATGTTGCCCTCAAACGGTGCTTCATCCATCGCCTTGTCGGTGCCGCCCGGCACATAATCCCCGTTGCGACGAAGGAAGCGCAGAAGCCCTGTCAGGCCGCGTATGACGCGCATCAGCGTGGGCGTGAAACGCAATCCGAACATGGGCGCGGACAGCACTATGCGCGAAAACCAGTCCGGCCTGTCATGCGCCGCGCGCAGCAGAATCTGCCCGCCCATTGAATGTGCCAGTCCGAGCCACGGTTTTGGGAATCGCGGGGCAACTTCTTCCATCAGCCGCGCAAGATCGCGGTCATAGGTCGAGAAATCGTCAATATGGCCCTTGCGCGGGTCGGCCAGCATGCGCTCCGAAAGCCCCTGGCCCCGCCAGTCCATCGTGACGACCGAGAAACCGCGCTGGCGCAGCTCACTCACCACTTCGAAATATTTCTCGATGAACTCCGTTCGCCCGCCAAAGAGAAAAACCGTGCCGCGCGAGACATCATCGCTTGCCCATGTGACCACACGCAGCCGCGCCCCATCATGCGCCTTGAGCCAGAAAGCTTCGCCTCCCTCCGGCATCGGATTTTCGGGGATGATGATAACCGGCGCTGTCACTCGCGCGCCCCGCTGCCCGCGGCATTTGCCTGCCGCATCATCAAAGGACGAAGCCGGGTGACAACACTGACATCCCCTACAATGCGGATCTTGCCCTGCCGGAAAGCCGTGTTCTGATCGACATGGCCCTGAAGGATCGAGAGATTGAGCAGTGCATCGACATGCACCGTGCAATCAGCCGGCACGTCGCGGCGATGCACCTCGTTCGGTACCTTCCGCCCGTCAATCACGACAACACCTGCGCCCGGATGAACGAATTTCAGCACCGCGCCAAGCGACAAATCTGATGTGAAAACCTTCCTCAGAATCGCCTCGATCTCGTCCTCGGCGCGCTTTGCCGCGCTCGCCGCAGATATGTCCGATTTTCCGCCCGCCATTTGACCGGTCTCTCGTTTTGCTTTGCAGAGCATCATAGCACTGCCGCAGGAGGGTCAACAGCCTTGGGGATCAGCAGCCTTATCCTCTAGACTCGGCCAATGTCGAAAAAGGAGGCAGCCCTACCGATGAGCTGGCAAAAGGAAACCGACGAAATCAGGCGCCGCCGCGAACTGGCGAAGCGGCAGGGCGGCGAGGAAGCGGTAAAGCGCCATCACGCCAGGGGGCGCCTTACCGTGCGCGAGCGCATCGCAGCACTGGCCGACAAGGGCAGCTTCCGTGAAATGGGCGAAGGCGCAGGCGTTCCTCATTTCGATGAAGAGGGAAATCTCATCGATTTCGAACCCGCAAACTATGTGCTCGGCTTCGCCACGGTGAACGGGCGGCGCATCGCTGTCGGCGGGGAAGATTTCACGCTGAAGGGTGGCTCGCCCAACCCGGCGGGCCTGCGAAAAAGTGTTTACGCCGAAGAACTCGCCCTCACCTACAAGGTGCCGCTTGTACGCCTGCATGAAGGCGCGGGCGGCAGCGTGGCGGGTTCATCGGGCAAGGGTAATACGCGACCACTGGGCGACCCCGTCTTTGCAACACCCCGCTTTCGCTCGATCACGCAAGTCCTCGGCGAAGTGCCGGTGGCGACCGCCGCACTTGGCGCAGTTGCAGGCATGCCCGCCGCCCGCCTTGTCGCCTCGCATTTCTCCGTCATGGCGGCAGATGCACAGGTGCTGATCGCAGGCCCGAAAATCGTTGCCCGTGCGCTTGATGAACACATGACCAAGGAGGAACTCGGCGGCGCGGATGTTCATGCGCGCTCCGGCGTGATCGACAATGTGGCGGAAAGCGAGGAAGAAGCGCTGAACCAGGTCGCGCGCTTCCTTTCCTACATGCCCGACAATGTCTGGCAGTTACCGCCCCGCATCGAAACAGATGACCCCCGCGACCGCGCAGAAGAGGCGCTTCTCTCCATCGTACCGAGGGATGCGCGCAAACCCTTCAACATGCGCAAGATCGTGAAAGCGGTGGTGGACAGGGACAGCTTCTTTGAAATGACAAAGCGCTTCGGCCCCTCGCTCATCACCGGGCTGGCGCGGCTCAATGGCGTGAGCGTCGGCGTGATCGCGAATGACTGCCACTTCTATGCCGGCGCGATGACGGCACATGCCGCGCAGAAGCTTCGCCGCTTTGTCGATATGTGCAACACGTTTCACCTGCCAATCCTCTCCTTCGTGGATGAGCCTGGCTTCATGATCGGATCGGCGTCAGAAAAAGCGGCAACCATTCGCCACGGCACCGCCGCCATTGCGGCCGTGATGCAGAGCCGCGTACCCTGGGCAAGCGTGATCGTGCATAAGGTCTTTGGCGTTGCGGGCGCGGCGCATTTCGGGCCGGAAGGATATGTTCTCTCCTGGCCAAGCGCCGCGACAGGCGCGCTTCCCGTGGAAGGCGGTGTAGCGGTTGCTTTCGCCCGCCAGCTTGCAGAAGCGGAAGACCCGGAAGCCCTGCGCGCAGAACTCGAAGCCAAACTTGCTGCCGGTCAGTCCCCCTTCCCGCGCGCAGAAGGTTTTTCAGTTCACGAACTGATTGATCCGCGCGAGACACGGGCGAAACTCTGCGACTGGCTCGACTGGACGGAGCCGCGTCGCAGCATCAGTCTCGGCCCCTACCGGACAACCATGCGGCCCTGACAAAAAAAGGGCCCCGCCGAAGCGGGGCCCTCTCCGTGGCTCCCCTCAATCAGTAATGCGAGAAGAGAATGGCGCCGGTGATGGCGCTGATGCCGAGCCAGAGCGCCACATTTGAATGGTCATGCGCCCGCACCCGGTAATAGGGGCCGTAATGCGGATGGGTTTTGTAATAAACGGGCGCACCGAAAGAATGGTAATGGTGCTGCATCACATAAGGGCGCCAGTAAGTCCACGGCCTTACCTGATGATGGTGATACACAGCCGGCGGTGGAGGCGGTGGGCGGTAATACCGCTTGCCATGATGATCATGCTTGCTGTGAGGGTGGTGATGACGCCCATGCACTTGCGTGACAAGCCCTGACTCCGGCAGGCTGATGGCGGGCTTTGCGGGCATCGCAACGGCAGATGCAGGCAACATGGCAAAGCCAAGGGCCGTGGCGAGACCGGCAGAAGCTACAATCTTCCACATGGTGCTGACCTCTCGATTTCGATTCGATACGTACCCTTGCGAGAGAGCATGAGCCGATGCAGCTGAACGGTTAATGTCATTCCCGTTCATCTGGCGTTCAGCTTCAGTGGCGGATTTCCGCCAATTCGGGGAAGGGTCAGCCGCCGAGGAAGAGGCGTCCTACATCCGGGTTGTCGAGAAGCGCGCGCCCCTCGCCCGCCAGCGCCACGCGACCTGCCACCAGTACATAGCCTATATCGGCAAAGTCGAGCCCGCGTTTCGCATTCTGCTCGACCATGATGATGGTCTTGCCATGGGTGCGCTTGAGATCGGTCAGAATCTCGAACACCATGTCGATCATGCGCGGCTCAAGGCCGATGGAAGGCTCGTCCACCAGCAACACCTTCGGGTCCATGATGAGCGCACGGCTGATTTCGAGAAGTCGCCGCTCCCCGCCCGACAGAACCCGCGCGCGCTCCCCACGCCGCTTCGCCAGCCGGTCATAACGCGCGAACACCCGCTCCGCCGCTTCATGCGCCTTGGCGCTGCTGGCGAGGAGATAGCCGCCCATCAGCAGGTTTTCTTCCACCGTCATGTCGGGAAAGACGGAATTGTCCTGAAGAATATAGGCAATGCCTGCGTCGCGGAGCTTCTCGCTCGGCGTGAGCCGCGTGATGTCGCGCCCGCCTGCCATGATGCGGCCGGAAGAAATTTTCGTGAAGCCGAAGATCGAATGCAGCACGGTGGACTTGCCCGCACCATTCGGCCCCACAAGGCAAAGGCTCTGCCCCTGCCCCACGGCGAGATCGATGCCATGAAGTATCTCCATCGCGCCATAGCCCGCATGAAGCGCGTCAAGCGTGAGCAGAGGCTCGGTTGCGAGGCTCAGAATTTCCGCGCGCGGCACCGCACGCGCAATCGCCTCCGCCTCGCGCGCAACATCGCTGGCGGAGAGCAGCGTATCGACACCCCCCTCGCCATAGCCACCGGCAAGCCTTGGCCCCTTCGGTGCGTCCTTCTCCGCCATCACGCCACCCCGAGATAGGCGTCAAGCACGCGCGGATCATCGCGCACTTCTGCAGGCGTGCCCGCAGCCAGCACCTGCCCATGTGCAAGGCAGGTGATGCGATGCGCCAGATTCATGATGACGCGCATATTGTGTTCGATGACGAGAAGCGTAACGCCCAGTTCCGTATTGGCGCGGCGAAGCCTGTCGATCAGCCCGTTGATAAGCGTCGGGTTGATGCCCGCTGTCGGCTCGTCGAGCAGCAAGAGTTTCGGCTCGTTCATCAGCGCCATCGCAAATTCGAGAAGTTTCTGCTGGCCGAAGCTCAGGTTTCCCGCCTTTTCATTGCGCTTGTCGTAAAGCCCGACAAAGCCGAGCAGATCTTCTGCGCGCCGCTTGCTCGCCGGCGGCACGGGCTTCAACAGCGCAACCAGCCCGCCCTGCGCCTCACGCGCACTGATGGCCATGTTTTCCATGCAGTCCATCGCGCCATAAATGCGTGTCTGCTGATAGGTGCGCAGAAGCCCCCGCCGTGCGATTGGCGCCGTGCGCAAATGACGGATCGACTTTCCTTCAAAGAAAATGTCGCCCTCATCCACCGCATGAACACCGGCGATGCAGCCGAAGAGTGTGGACTTTCCCGAGCCATTCGGTCCGATCAGCCCGACAATCTCGCCCGTCTTGACCGAGAGCGAGACATTGTTATTGGCAACGACACCGCCAAAGCGCTTCGTCACATGCTGCACATCGAGAAGCAGGGTCATGCCGCCTCCCTCCGCGCGCGCCGTTCTGCGATCCAGCCCATGATGCCTTGCGGGAAGAAAACGACGATGACCACGATGAGAAGACCGAGCGCAACACGCTGCCAACCGAGCAGCCATGTCCAGAAAAGCTCCTGCGTGACATGAAACACGAAAGCGCCCAGCACCGGCCCCCAGAGCGTGCCCTTGCCGCCGAGAATGGCCATCAGCACCATCCACACACCGAATGTCGCCCCGGCAAAGGCAACGTCACGCGGATCTATGAAACCGATCATATTGGCCGCCAGCGCGCCTGAAATGCCAAGGAAGAAGGCGGAGATGCACCAGGTGAAAATCTTGATTGGCGTGGTGCGCAGTCCCATCGCATCCGCCTTGTCGTGATCGTCACGAATGGCATTGAGCGCGAGGCCGAAACGCGTCGCATAGAGCCATCGGCAAAAAAGGAAGCAGCAGGCCGCAACCCCAAAGAGCGCATAGGCAAAAAAGAGTTCGCGCTCTCCCAGCGCGCCGGGATAAAGCGGCAGCGCAAGACCTGAACCCGCACCAACATAATCCCAGCCCGCCGCGATCTCCGCCGCTGCAACGGAAAGGCCGAGCGTGCCAATGGCGAAGTAATGTCCGCGAATGCCGAGCAATGCTGCACCGAAAAGGGCTGCCGCCGCCACCGCAACCACCGCCCCCGCCGCAGTGCCAAGCGCAAGCCCTTCGAAATAGGGAAGCCCCGCATCACGCTGGATTACTGCAGCGGCATAACAGCCAATCCCGAAGAAGACGATATTGCCGAAAGAGTTGTAGCCCATCCGCCCGCCCAGCATGTCCCATGTCACGGCGAATGTGACCATGAGCCAGAGAAAGGCGATCTGCGTGATGAGCGAGGGCAACACAAGCGGCCCGGCAAGCCCGAGCAGCGCAAGCGCTACCAGCACATGCCAGTCCTTTATGTGCTGCAATCCCTTGTCGCCACTCATTCGAGATAGCTCCGCTTGCGCGCCGCGCGGATGCTCCGCCAGACGAGGATGACGACCATCAGCGCAAACACAAAGGCGATCTGAAATTCGACGCCGAGCACGAAGCCCGCAACATTTTCAAGTGCGCCAAGACCGAGACCCGCCGCAATGACGGCACCGACATTGCCGACACCTGCCACTACCACAACCATGAAGGAGCGGATCGTATAGGGAAGGCCGAGATAGGGATGGATCGTCCAGGCCATCACGGCAAGGCTGCCCGCCGCACCACACAGCGCCGCATTGAGCGCATAGGTGGCGGCGAACACACGGTCCGTATCAATGCCCAGAATGCGCGCCGCGCGCGGATTCTGCGCCGTCGCGCGGATGGCCTGCCCGAGCCGCGCCTTGCCGAGAAAGAACCAGAGCGCCGCACCGGCACCGAGCGCCAGAACAAACGCAAGGAGCTTCACAACGGAGAGCGTCACCATGCCATCAAGGAAATAAATGGAACCGAGATCGGCATCGACGGTGCGCACATCCGAGCCGAATACGGCATTGGCAAGCTGCTGGATCAGGATTGAAAGGCCGAAAGTCGCAAGGATCGAAATGAAAATATCGCGGTCCACCACACGGAAGATCACCGCCTTGTAGATGAGCCATCCGACGCAGAACATCACCGCAGATGAAAGCGGCAGCCCTGCAAGCGGCGGCACACCCCATTGCACGGCAACGAAGGTGATATAGCCGCCCAGCACGACAAGCTCGCCCTGCACGACATTGACGATGTTGAGTACACCCCAGACAAGCGCCATGCCATAGGCCGCCAGCGCAAAGATCGCGCCGATGAGAAGCCCGTTCAGCACCACATCAAGCGCGACAGGCGGAAACTCAAACAACAGGGAAAGATTATCAAGCACGCAGGATCGACCCTTCCTGTCAGCGTTCGGACCAGGGCGGCGTCGGCCAGCGCAATTCGCCTTCGGCAAATTCGCGCGGATAGACGACTACATATTTTCCGTCCTGAATCTGAAAGAGAACAGTGGGCTTTGACACATTCTTCCCTGTCTCATCAAACCTGATGGGACCATAGAAAGTCTGCATGTCGGTCTGCGACAGTGCATCGCGCACGGCATCCGGCTCCAGCGTACCCGCCCGTTCAAAGGCATCCGCAAAGACTTGCACCGCCGCACTCGACTCAGCTGCCTGATAGGGCGCGACATGATTGTAGGTCGCCTCGTAAAGCGCGGCATAATCGGAAGCGCTGCCAAAAAGCGCGTCTTCATATTTCAGCGTCGAGGCCCATTGCGCGGCACAGAGCACATATT
>NZ_JBATWS010000331.1:0-2467 GCF_049672805.1 Parvibaculum sp. | reverse complement strand
CCGGTATCGTTCATTCTCTATCCCCTTTTGCGCGTCAGTTCGCGCCGGTGATTGCCTTTGCATAGGCTTCGGCATTGAAGGGCTGGAGATCATCAATCCCCTCGCCAACGCCGATCATGTGTACGGGCAGCCCGAACTTCCTTGCGATGGCGACGAGTATGCCGCCCCGTGCCGTGCCGTCGAGCTTGGTCATCACAAGGCCGGTAATGCCTGCAAGCTTGCCAAAGATTTCAACCTGATTGACCGCGTTCTGTCCCGTTGTTGCGTCGAGCACGAGGAGGGCCGCGTGGGGCGTTTCGGGATCGAGCTTGCGCATCACGCGGATGATCTTTTCAAGCTCGGCCATCAGGTCGGCCTTGTTCTGCAGGCGGCCTGCCGTGTCGATCAGCAGAACATCGGTGCCTTCCTCGCGCGCGCGGGCAAGCGCCTCATAGGCAAGGCCCGCCGCATCGCCGCCGACTTTCGTTGAGCAGACAGGCGCGCCGATACGCTCGCCCCAGACCTTGAGCTGTTCCACGGCGGCAGCGCGGAATGTGTCGCCTGCGGCAAGCATCACGCTTCGGCCTTCCGCTTTCAGCTTGGCGCCAATCTTGCCGATGGTCGTTGTCTTGCCCGCGCCATTCACGCCCGCCATCAGCACGACAAAGGGCTTTTTGGTCGGGTCGATCTCGAACGGCTTTTCGACGGGCTTCAGAACTTTCGCAATCTCGCCTGCGAGGATCGCGCGGATTTCTTCGGGGCTTACTTCCTTGTTGTAGCGGTCGCGCCCCACTGCTTCTGTCACAGAGGCAGCCGCATCAAGGCCGAGATCGGCGGAGATGAGCAGTTCTTCCAGTTCCTCAAGCGTTGCCGCGTCGAGCTTCTTCTTGGTGAAGATGCCCGTGATGCCTTCGGAGATGGTTTTCGTGGAGCGGGTAAGCCCCTCTTTCATCCGCTGAAAGAGAGATTTCTTCTTGCCTGTTTCTTCTGTCTGCTCGCTCACGCGGCCCTCAATCCTTCAAAACTCTTGCCGTCATGTGCTGCGAGGTGAAGCGAGAGAATGTCGCCAGCGCGCGCTTCTTCCTTCACCCGCACCGGCGTGAACTGATGCGTGCGGCCAAGCGTCGGTGTTTCCATCAGCACGGGCCGCGTCGCGCCGAGCCCTTCTTCCAGATGGGCGATCACGCGCTGCCGCCCCTTTTCGCGCAGACGGTCGGCACGCGCCTTGCCGATCTCGCGGGCCACCTGCGGCATGCGTGCGGCGGGCGTGCCGGGGCGCGGGGAGAAGGGAAATACATGAAGCCAGGTCAGTCCGCATTCATCGACAAGGCGGAGCGTGTTTTCGAACATCTCTTCCGTCTCGGTCGGAAAGCCCGCGATGAAATCCGCACCGAACACAATGTCGGGGCGGACACGGCGCGCCTCCTCGCAAAAGCGGATTGAATCTTCGCGCAGATGGCGGCGCTTCATTCGCTTCAGGATCATGTTGTCGCCTGATTGCAGCGAGAGGTGGAGATGCGGCATCAGCCGCTCTTCCTCCGCGATGAGGCGCATCAGATCGTCATCGGCTTCGATGGAGTCGATGGAGGAAAGGCGAAGGCGCTCCAGTTCGGGCACGAGCTTCAGGATGCGACGCGCGAGATTGCCAAGGCTCGGATGCCCCGGCAGGTCGCTGCCATAGGAAGTCATGTCCACGCCGGTGAGCACGACTTCGCGGTAGCCATTTTCCACCAGCGTGCGCACCTGCCCGACCACTTCACCCGCAGGCACGCTGCGCGAGGGGCCACGGCCATAGGGAATGATGCAGAAGGTGCAGCGATGGTCGCAGCCATTCTGCACCTGCACGAAGGCGCGTGCGCGGCCTTCCAGCCCCTGCACAAGATGGCCGGCCGTTTCGCGCACCGACATGATGTCGTTCACACGCACTTTTTCATTTGCGTGAAGCGCGCGTTCAGGAAGCCAGCTTGTGGCCTGCATCTTCTCGTCATTGCCAAGCACGAGATCGACTTCGGGCATGGCGGCAAATTCATCCGGGTTCACCTGCGCTGCGCAGCCCGTCACGATGATGCGTGCATTGGGGTTTTCGCGCCGTGCCTTGCGGATTGCCTGCCGTGCCTGCCGTTCGGCCTCTGCCGTCACCGCGCAGGTATTGAAGACGATGGCACCATCAAGCCCCGCTGCATCGGCATGGCCGCGAATGACTTCTGACTCGTAAGTGTTGAGACGGCAGCCAAAGGTGATGATCTCGGTCTGCCTGCGGCTCTCCGCTGTCATGCTGCCCCCGCAAGAAGCAGCGGATCGAGCGTGCCTTCATAATCAAGCGTGGCCGCGCCTGTCATGTGGATGTGGTTATCCGCCTCGCGCCATTCGATGGTGAGATCGCCGCCCGGCAGGCTCACCGTCATCTTGCGTTCCGTCTTGCGGCGGCGGATCGCGGCGACGGCGGAAGCACAGGCGGCCGTGCCGCAGGCGCGCGTCAGCCCCGCAC
>NZ_JBATWS010000330.1:0-2611 GCF_049672805.1 Parvibaculum sp. | reverse complement strand
GAAACACCGGAACACCGTCCGGTTGTTCAAACCTCACAGTTTCAAAGGAGTTTCCCCGTATGGCCGTACTCGTAGGCAAACAGGCCCCCGACTTCACCGCTGCTGCCGTTCTGCCAGATGGCGAGATCGTGGAGGATTTCAACCTCCGCTCGTATCTCAATGGCTCCTACGGCCTCGTTTTCTTCTACCCACTCGACTTCACCTTTGTCTGCCCCTCGGAAATCCTCGCCTATTCGAACCGCGTGCCGAAATTCGAGGAACTGAATGTGAAGGTCATCGCGGTGAGCGTGGACAGCCAGTACACCCATGCCGCATGGCGCAACACGCCCCCGAATGAAGGCGGCCTTGGCCCCGTGAAGTTCCCGATGGTGGCCGACCTGACCAAGCAGATCGCGCGCGACTATGACGTGCTGATCGAGAAGGACGGTGTGGCGCTTCGCGGTACCTTCCTGATCGACCGCGAAGGCGTGGTCCGCCACCAGCTCGTGAACGACCTGCCGCTCGGCCGCAACGCCGATGAAGCGCTGCGCATGGTCGATGCCCTCCAGTTCCATGAAGAGCATGGCGAAGTGTGCCCGGCCGGCTGGCAGAAGGGCGAGGAAGGCATGAAGGCGGATGCCGAAGGCGTCGCCAAGTATCTCGGCGCCCACGCCGAAGCCCTTTAAGGCTTTTGGCAGGCCCCGCCCGTCCCTATATGGTTGAAGGGACAGCGGGGCCTGCCTCCCCTACCTCTCCCCGCCCCGTTCAAGAGCAAGGCCGAAGCACAATGTCCGAAAAGAAACACGCAAAAGTCCTCATCATTGGCGCAGGCGCCGCTGGCTACACCGCTGCGATCTATGCTGCGCGCGCCATGCTTGAGCCCGTCGTCATTCAGGGCATCCAGCCGGGCGGCCAGCTCACCATCACAACGGATGTGGAAAACTATCCGGGCTTCGCAGAAGCAATCCAGGGCCCCTGGCTCATGGAGCAGATGGAAGCCCAGGCGCGCCACATGGGCACGGAAATCATTTCCGACACCATCGTGTCCGCCAATCTGAAAACCCGCCCCTTCGAGCTGAAGGGTGACAGCGGCACGCTGTACACCGCCGACGCCCTCATCATCGCAACGGGCGCTCAGGCGAAGTGGCTTGGCCTGCCCTCCGAGCAGCATTTCCAGGGCTTTGGCGTATCGGCTTGCGCCACCTGTGACGGCTTCTTCTATCGTGGCAAGGAAGTGCTGCTGGTTGGCGGCGGCAACACCGCCGTCGAGGAAGCACTGTTCCTCACCAACTTTGCGTCGAAGGTAACGGTCATTCATCGCCGCGACAGCTTCCGCGCCGAGAAAATCATGCAGGATCGCCTCTTCAAGAATCCGAAGATCGAAGTGATCTGGGATTCGGTGATCGAGGAAATCGTCGGCACGGAAGAGCCGCGCAGCGTGACCGGCGCGAAGGTGAAGAACCTCAAGACCGGCGAAGTCCGCGAGATTCCGGCCCACGGCATCTTCATCGCCATCGGCCATGCACCTGCGACCGAACTTTTCATCGGCCAGCTCGAGACAAAGGAAGGCGGCTATCTGAAGACGGTGCCGGGCACGCCGCGCACCAATATTCCGGGTGTGTTCGCAGCAGGCGACGTGACGGATGATGTCTATCGTCAGGCTGTGACAGCGGCAGGCATGGGCTGTCAGGCAGCCCTTGAAGCGGAACGCTACCTCGCCGCGCAGGAAGCCGAAGAGACGAAGGCGCCTGAGGTAGCGACTGCCTGATCCGTCAGCTTCCGATCATATCCATCAGGGCGCTCAAGTCAGAAATGACATGGGCGCCTTCTCTTTTCAGCGCCTCACCATCCGTATGCGGATCGCCCGCATAGCCGATCACCTTCATGCCGGCTGCCACCGCCGCCTGCACGCCGGGAACACTGTCCTCGATCACGAGGCAGCTGTGCGGCTCATGCCCCATGCGGGCGGCCGCATGAAGGAAGAGATCCGGCGCCGGTTTGCCATGCGCCACCTCTTCCGCGCTGAAAAGCACATGTTCGACCAGCGGCAACAGCCCGGTCGCGCCGAGCGTGAAACGCATTTTCTCGAACTTGCCGGATGAAGCGACGCAGAAAGGGAGACCGCGCGTCTTCAATCCGTGCAGCACCTCCCCCGCACCGGCGACAGGCTCGATACCTTCGGCAAAGGCGTCAAGCGTGCGGTCACGCACATAAGTTGGCCAATCCACGCCAAGCGGCCGCTTCAGGGCGGCCTCAACATGATCCTGCACCGCCTGCATCGTGCGGCCCACGAAAAGGCGGCGACATTCTTCGTAAGTGAGATGAAACCCCTCATCCGCCAGCAGGCGGACGAGAAGGCGGTTTGCAACCGGCTCGGTATCCACCAGCACGCCGTCGCAGTCGAAGATTACCAGGGAGGGAGAAAAAGAAAACGCCATGAGCGCGTTATAGCCGCGTTCATGGCGCTTTTGTCTTCACTTTTGATGACCGTAAGTTTCCGGTCGCGGATAGCTGCTACGGATTACGCAACCGAAGCACGGAGCATCCACGCGGTCTTTTCGCTCGCATCCATCCGCTGGACCATGAGGTCCGCCGTCACTTCATCATCCGCTTCCGAGGCGAGCTTGAAGAG
>NZ_JBATWS010000329.1:0-12291 GCF_049672805.1 Parvibaculum sp. | reverse complement strand
CTCATGGCCCGCGCGCAGCAGCGGCGTGCAGATATAGGAATGGATGTGATACCAGACGCGCCAGACCGGCAGCGGCAGGCCGAAGAAACCGAACGACGCCAAATAGGGAAAGGCACCGATCAGCTGGCGCGATCCTCCTTCACCAGCGTCAGTCCATACCAGTGCCACCCGCACCTTCGAGCCGCCTTTCAGATGCTCCATCGCCGCCGTCAGCGAATAGGCTTCAAACTGGCTGTTCGTATCCGCAGAAGCAGCACTCAGCGCCTCAAGCTCCGCCAGGTAAGGCGTCAGCGCATCGGCACTTTCCAGAATGATGATGTCGGCACTGGGCGGGCTCTCATGCAGAAAACGCGCGGCATGGGAAAGTGTGACCACGGAAAGCTCGCTGTTGATGCTCTGTGAGCGAACCGGAAGTCGAAAGCGAAAGGGAGGACGGCCAATATCAGTCACAGAACTTTCCTTCACTCAGGCAGATTGTTGTGCGCAGCCGCGCCCGACCGACAAGATGAATGCAGTGATGCCAAGGCGGCGGCGAACCACCATCGCAAGGCAAAGCGTCGCGATCAGAACTGAAATCGCCGTCGAGGACGCCGCGCCCATCGTCCCGTAGCTCGGGATCAGAAGCAGGTTTAGCCCGATATTCCCAATGGCCGCCGCCGCATAGATGACGGCAACGATGTTCTGATTGCCGGTCATGTTGAGCAGATATTCGGTGGGGCCCGTCGCGGAGCGCGCAAGGAAACCAAGCATCAGAACGACAAGCACTGGATAGCCCGTCTCGAACCCTTCACCGAAAAGCTCGAGCACAAATTCGCCGACAAGCAGCAACGCCACACCGGCGAGGAGCGTCGGCCAGAACATCGCGTGAATGACACCACGCACAAAGCGCTGCAATTCCTGATGCTTGCCCGCGCCATGCAGCTCTGCAAATTTCGGCACGGCGAGAGCGTTCAGCGAGAAGAAGATGAAGGCCATAAGATTGGCGATGCGCGTTGCCGCGAAATAAAAGCCAACCTGATCGGGATCAACGAAATAGCCGAGCAGAACGATGTCGGTATTCGTCATCAGCAGATAAAGGCCTTCGACGAGCACGAGCGGCGTCGAAACCGCAACCCAGTATTTCGTGTGATAGACGGGCTTTGCCGCCGGAACGGCTTGCCGCAAACGGCGCATGAAGACAATTCGCTGGCCGATCACCGTCAGCACCGAGGCTCCAAGCGCGCCAAGCGTGACCTGCATGGCCGTTGCACCGCCCGTCGCAAAAAGCAGCGCGCCTGCTGCAAGCACAATCAGAAGCGGGCGCAGAATATAGGCTGGAATATAGGCGAGGTTCACCCAGCCAAAGGCGCGCGCCGCACCCTCCTGCCAGTCCGTCATGGCAAAGGCAGGCACACAAAAAAGGGCGAGCGCAAGCGGCCAGACATAATAGCTTTCGATGTGCCCGCGCAGACTCCACAGCAGCAGCAGACCAGCGAGCGCCGCCACGAAGCCGGAGAGCAGCACCACACCAAGCGACGCGCGGATGAAGCCCGTCAGACGCGCCCAGCGTTCCTTCGTCCGATATTCAGGAATGAACCGCAGAACCGAGGTGCCGAAGCCGAGCGGCACCACAATGCCGAGCATGATGACCCATACCCAGACATAAGAAAAAATACCGTACTCGAAGGCACCCATCCAGCGCGCGAGCAGCACCTGGCTCAGAAGCGCAATAGCCGCACCCGCGATGCGAATACCCATGACAAAGGCAGCGCCGCGCACGACCCCGCTCAGATGCCCGTCCTGAAGACGCGCTATGAGCGGACCGGCAGCCCGTCTGAGAGGTTGCGGCAAAGCAGCGGCGGAAATCATCGTCATAGCCCTTACGCCCGGGCAGTATGTGCCGAGAAAAACCCACCGAACGCGGCACGCAACCGGGTAAACCCTTGCCACAATACCGGCGTCTGCTTGATGAAACGTTTAGCCCGAAGATAGGCAATCTTCGGCCCCAGAACGGCCCAGCTTGCAAAAGTGTCCGGCTCGAAATGGTCATAGAGCGGCACTTCGAGCTCGCACCACTGCTCCTTGTAGGCCTCGTCGCCGATCGTGAAGTCGAAAACGGTGTGGCCCTCTTCCGTGGCATGGGCCATCAGTTCCATGAGCTGTGCCATGCCGGGGCTGAAACGCGCAGTCTCCGCCGTCTCGTCATAGGCCGCGAGGATGTAGTGGTAGCGCCCGCCGAAGCTGAGCCCGCAGCTTGTAGCGGCCACCGTGTCGCCGACGCGCATATGGCTGAGATGGAAAAGCTCTTCCGCCTCCGGGTTGGTCGCGAGGTCGCGGTAGAAATCGAGATGGCCGGGCTTCTCGAAGAAATTGGCAACGCCCATCCGCGCAAAGGCGACTGATTTCTGCTTGGCAAGCGCATCGAAACACGCAACCCGCTCTTCCGCCGTGGCGGGCGTGATGAAGGAAACCTCGCCCAGCTCTTCCAGCTTGCGGCGCTTCTGCTTGTCGCGCTTCTTGCTGCCGGAAGAGCGCTTCTCATTGTAATAGGTCGCCCAATCTTCCTTCAGCACCGTGCAGTGCGCCGAGGAAGCGTGACGACGAAGGCCACCCAGCGTCATGAAGGGGTTGGCCTGCCCGCCAATGCGCTCCGGCATCCGGCTCAGCGCCGCCATATGGTGAATGGGCAGCATCTCACGAATATCGGCCCAGAGGTTCGGAAACTGCGCCGGGCTTACATGCCAGACGAAATCCCTGGCGAGCAGCGGCCCCTGATAATCCGTGATGTCGCCACCGAGCCAGACGAGCTTGTTACAGACAAAGCCGCGCTGCACACCGAGCGGAAAGATGAAAAGCGCACCGCCTTCATTGTCCCATCCCACGACAATCGCGGGACGAATGCCCTGCTTCGTCCCGATATGGCGCTGCCATGCGGAAACCCAAAGATAGCTCTGGAAAGGCGTGCCGTCGCCGTCACGTTCCAGCACCTGCCAGACTTCCTTCAGCGGCTCGATATCTTCATGGACCGAGAGCAGGATTTCCGGGCGTCCGGCGCGGTTTTGCTGGCGCACAGGGCTGTTTTCAGCCTGTCTGCCGGTCGCGAAACCGGCCAAATCGGTAAAACGCTCAAACGCGGTGGTCAGCGGCGTCATAGGGGGCCTCGCCTTGCTGTATGTCTCTTTGCGGCATGGCGCGAGCGATCGTTTCCCGATTCTGGACGCGTCATGCCATCTGCCCCTGTCGTTGCAAGCGCCGTGCAAGTTGCACGTCGTTAACCTTTGCAGGGCAAACTGCGCCGCATGATCGAGGAAGCCCGTTCCACCCCTGCGCAAAGACCATCGCTGATGGGAAAGGCCCTGCTCGCCCTCCAGTCGAGCGGCGCCTGCCGCCTCGCGCCGAAATCACTCGCAGGCATGGGCGTCATCTTCATGCTGCATCGGGTGCGCGAGGATGAGGGCAAGGCCTTCGCGCCGAACCGAATCCTCGAAATCACGCCGTCCTTCCTCGACCGCACGATCCGCTTCGTAAAAGACCGCGGCTATCGCTGCGTGAGCCTTGATGAAGCCGTTACGCGGATTGAAGAAGGCGATTGCTCGGAGCGGTTCGCTGTCTTCACGCTGGATGACGGCTACCGCGACAATCTGACAGACGCCCTTCCCGTCTTTGCCCGCCACGACACACCCTTCACCCTCTATCTCACCACCGGCCTGCCGGATGGCGATGCCGAAATCTGGTGGGTGGCGCTGGAGCGTGTGATCGCAAAGGCAGATGAAGTGGCAATCGACATGCCGGACGGGCCGCTGCGTCTGCCCACGCGGACGTCTGAAGAAAAGAACGCCGCCTGGAAGCGCATCTACTGGCCGCTGCGCGAATTGCCGGAAGAAGATTTACGCGCAAAGGTGCGCGGGCTTGCAGAAGCCCACGGCATCGACATGCGAGAGTTGACCCGCGAACTCGCGCTCAACTGGGATGAGGTACGCACCCTCGCCGCCCACCCGCTCGCAAGCGTTGAGGCGCACACCGCGGCCCATTTCGCACAAGCCCGCCTTTCCGCACGCGACGCGCGCCTCGACATCGAAAAAGGTGTCGCGCGGATGGAGGCAGAGCTTGGGCGTCGCCCGCGCCACTTCTCCTACCCCTATGGAGACCCCGGCTCCGCCGGCCCGCGCGATTTTGCGCTGGCACAAGCACTCGGCTTCCGCTCCGCCACCACAACGCGCAAGGGGATGATCCATCCCGGCCACGCGCGGCGCATGTGGAGCCTGCCCCGGCTTTCGCTCAATGGTGATTTTCAGGATTTGCGGATGCTGGAAGCGCTGATGAGCGGCCTGCCCTTTGCCCTTGCCCGGCCGATCCGCTCCCTCGGCATTGATTGAGGCTCAGACCGCACCCGAGGCGTCGTCGGATTTGGTCTGCTGCCTGCGGCCCCACCAGACCTCGACCCGCCGCCTTATGCGCCGCACAGGGTGCAGGTCCACCGAGAGCACGAGCACGCCCAGCGGCAGCATCCAGAAACCAAGAATCGGCAGGAAGCCGAGTATCCCGCCGCAGATCAGGATGATTCCCAGGACAATCCGGACGAGAGGCGGCCCGGGGACATGCACTTTCCTGCTACCGAATCGTACCGCCGCCATGAAATTCCAATCTCCGGAGATATCCTCAGCGGCGAGAACCGCTTCCTTTGGGCAGATAGAGCCGAAAGGTGGCAAGAACAAGACTTTTGCACTGGCAAGGGCCGAATGTCTTTGCTATACGCAGCCCACATCGACGGCGTGTCGAGCGCCCTGTCGATCTGCTCCCCGGTAGCTCAGTGGTAGAGCAACCGGCTGTTAACCGGTTGGTCGCTGGTTCGAATCCGGCCCGGGGAGCCATTCTCTCTCTTCCAGAAATCAAGCCAGATCAGCGAAGCGGCAGGTCCGACCGGTCCTCAGCCCGCGCGCGTGACGATTCCCTCCGCCTCGCCTATCACCGCGAGGAAGGCCTTGCCGTAGCGCGAGATCTTGGCGCCGCCTATGCCGGGAATGTCGGCAAGCGCCGCCGCATCTGCCGGACGCCGCCGCGTCATCTCCCGCAAGGTCGTATCGTGGAAAATCACATAGGGCGGCACGCCCTGCTCCTTGGCAAGCCGCAGCCGCTCCGCGCGCAATGCCTGAAAAAGAGCTTCATCTTCCGGCGACGCCCAGGCTTCCGCCTCTGTAGCCGCGCCTCTGCGCCGCCCGCCTGACAGGGCCGGGTCGCGCCGAAGCTCGATCTTCTGCTGGCCGAGCAGGACGGGCCGCGCCTCTTCCTCAAGAGTCAGCGCGTTAAAGGCCGCATGATCGACAGCAATGATGCCGCGTGCGGCAAGCTGCCGGAAAACGGACTGCCAGCCCTTTCGATCAAGCTCCCGGCCCACGCCAAAGGTCGGAAGCTCGTGATGACCCGCGCGCTCCACTTTCTCCGTCATGGTGCCGAGCAGCACATCGATGATGTGCCCCGCGCCATAGCGCTGCCCCGTGCGATAGATCGCCGATAGCGCCTTGCGGGCGGCTTCTGTCCCGTCCCATAGCTCGGCAGGCTCAAGGCAGGTATCGCAATTGCCACATTCGCCGCCATGCGCCTCGCCGAAATGCGCCAGCAGCGCCTGCCGCCTGCAGGCAACCGTCTCGCAAATGCCGAGCAGCGCATTGAGCTTCATCCGCTCGACCTGCTTCACCTCATCGGGCGATGCGCCTTCATCAATCATGCGGCGGCGAAGCGTGGCATCGCCCATGCCATAGACCATCCAGGCAGCAGCAGGCAGCCCGTCGCGCCCCGCGCGGCCCGTTTCCTGATAATAGGCCTCGACGCTTGAAGGCAGATCGAGATGCGCGACGAAACGCACATCCGGCTTGTCGATCCCCATGCCGAAGGCAATGGTCGCGACAAGCACTAGCCCTTCCTCTTTCAGAAATGCATCCTGATTGGCGTCACGCACCTCACGATCCAGCCCCGCGTGATAAGGCAGCGCCGTGAACCCTTCCTCCACCAGCCACTCCGCCGTCTCTTCCACCTTGCGGCGGCTCAGGCAATAGACAATGCCGCTCTCGCCCTTCCGCGTCTCAAGGAAGGCGCGCAACTGCCGCCGTGCATTATCCTTCCGTGCGATTGTGTAGGAGATGTTCGGCCTGTCGAAACTCGCCGAGAAAACGCGCGCCTCATCAAGCTGCAGGCGATGGATCAGATCGCCCCGCGTCTGCGGGTCCGCGGTCGCCGTCAGCGCAAGGCGCGGAACGCCGGGAAACTTTTCCTTGAGCGATGCAAGCTGCAAGTATTCCGGCCGGAAGTCATGTCCCCACTGGCTGACGCAATGCGCCTCGTCAATCGCGATGAGCGCCAGCGGAATGCGCGAGAGAAACTCCGTGAAGCCGTTGCTCGCCAGCCGCTCCGGCGTGATATAGAGAAGATCAAGACGGCACGCCGCGAGATCATCGCGCACCCGCCGCGCCTCCTCCGGCGAAAGGGTTGAATTGAGGGCCGCCGCTGCAACGCCCGACTGACGCAAGGCTTCCACCTGATCGCGCATCAGCGCAATGAGCGGCGAGACAACAACGCCCACCCCTTTCCGGCAGATCGCGGGTATCTGATAGCAGAGCGATTTGCCTGCACCCGTCGGCAGCAACACAACCGCATCGCCGCCTTCAACGACATGCCGAACGATCTCCGCCTGCTGACCACGGAACGAGGGAAGGCCGAATACCTCCTTCAGAACCTTTTCAGCATCGGACATGGCAACTCTTCTCTCAAAACCCGCGCGGGCGACTCACTCTTGCGCGGCCCCAAGCTACCACCCCGCGCCGCGAACCAAACCCGAAAGGCTGACGCATTTGTCATCCGGGCCTGCTAGCTTGGCGCATCCTTCCTTTCACTACCGGAGTCCGACATGGAATCCCGCCTCATTCCCACACCACGCAGCCTTGCCGACATCGATCTTCGCTCGCGCGAGGTGATAGGCCGTGGCTGGGGAAAGATTGAACGCTTCATCTTCCGGCACCGCCGTTTCGGTGGCGAGTGGTCGCGGGAGATCACACGCGATGTCTATACCATCGCAGAAGTCGTGAACGTGCTGCCCTATGACCCCGCCCTTGATGCGGTGGTGCTGATCGAACAGTTCCGCACCTGCGGCCTCGTCTGGGGCGAGGCGACATGGCTTTTCGAAGCGGTCGCCGGTATCCGCGACGAAGGAGAAACGCCGGAGGAAGTCGCACGTCGCGAGGCGGAAGAGGAAGCCGGATGCAGCGTCACTTCGGTCCATCCCGTCACGAGCGTATGGTCATCGCCGGGCGGCTATGGCGAGCGCGCCCATCTCTTTATCGGCATGGGTGATTTCTCATCCGTGGGCGGGCTGCACGGGCTTGCAGAGGAAGATGAAGACATCCGTGCCGTGCTCGTCTCCCTCGCGGAAGCCCATGCGGCCATTCAGGACGGGCGCATTGTGGACGCAAAGACAATCCTTTTGATTCAATGGCTTATGCTGAACCGTCAAAACCTCGCCTGAGATGGGGTTTTTCGCCACCGCTTGAACCCGGCTGCCTCGCTCCGTATGTTGGCACCACCAGCCTTTCCGGCGTGGCACCCCGCCCACGAAAACAGAAAACACGCTCATGGATATCAAGAACGGCCTCGTCGACTCGATCGGCAACACCCCCATGATTCGGCTGAAGCGCGCCTCGGAAGAAACGGGCTGCGACATTCTCGGCAAGGCGGAGTTCCTGAATCCCGGCCAGTCGGTGAAGGATCGCGCGGCGCTCTACATCATCAAGGACGCGGTGGCCCGCGGCGCACTCAAACCGGGCGGCGTGATCGTTGAAGGCACGGCAGGCAATACCGGCATCGGCCTTGCGCTGGTGGGCAACGCGCTCGGCTTCCGCTCCGTGATCGTGATCCCTGAAACGCAGTCGCAGGAAAAGAAGGACATGCTGCGGCTCTGCGGGGCTGAACTGATCGAGGTTCCGGCCGTTCCCTACAAGGACCCGAACAACTACGTGAAATATTCCGGCCGTCTCGCCGAAGAACTTGCCGCGAAGGAACCGAACGGCGCCATCTGGGCAAACCAGTTCGACAATGTGGCAAACCGGCAGGCCCATATCGAAACGACCGGCCCGGAAATCTGGGCGCAGACAGATGGCAAGGTCGATGGCTTCGTCTGCGCTGTCGGCACGGGCGGCACACTGGCGGGCATCGGCATGGCGCTGAAAGAGCGCAACAAGGACGTGCAGATCGCCATTGCCGATCCGATGGGCGCGGCGCTCTACCACTATTACAAGCATGGCGAGCTGAAGGCCGAAGGCACCTCTATCACCGAAGGCATCGGTCAGGGCCGCATCACGGCGAACCTCGAGGGCGCGCCCATCGACCGCGCCTATCAGATACCGGATGAGGAAGCGCTTCCCATCATCTTCGATCTGCTGCGTTATGAAGGTCTCTGCCTCGGCGGCTCCAGCGGCGTCAACATCGCGGGCGCAATCCGGCTGGCGAAAGATCTCGGCCCGGGTCACACCATTGTCACCGTCCTTTGCGACTATGGCACCCGCTACCAGAGCAAGCTTTTCAATCCGGCCTTCCTGAAGGAAAAGAACCTTCCTGCCCCGGACTGGCTTTGATCGCTGAAAGACACGCCGATGGCAGATGAGGCCGCCTCCCCGCTGGTAACAACCGAATGGCTCGCGGCCCGTCTCGACGCGCCGGACATTCGCGTTGTCGATGCCTCCTGGTATCTGCCGCAGGCGCAGCGCGATCCGAAAGCCGAATATGCGGCAGCGCATATTCCGGGTGCCGTTTTCTTCGATATTGACGAGATTTGCGATCTCGACAGCCCCTATCCGCACATGCTGCCGGACCCGGCAAAGTTCTCGTCGCGCGTCCGCGCCATGGGCCTGGGTGATGGCAACCGCATCATCGTCTATGACGGTGCGGGGCTTTTCAGTGCCGCACGCGTCTGGTGGATGTTCCGCGTCATGGGGCATGAAGATGTAGCAGTGCTCGATGGCGGGCTGAAAAAGTGGAAGGCGGAAGGCCGCCCGCTGACAGACATTATCCCGCGCCACTCCGCACGCCACTTTACTGCAAGACGCAACACCGCCCTCATTCGCGACCGTGACGCGATGCTGCGCAATCTCGACACCTGCGACGAGCAGGTGCTGGACGCGCGAAGCGCCGCCCGCTTCTGTGCAAAGGAGCCGGAGCCACGACCCGGCCTGCGTGGCGGGCATATTCCCGGCAGCCTCAATCTCCCGGCAAGCGAGCTTGTGGCGAGTGACGGCACAATGAAGAAGCCCGATGAACTGAAAGCACTTTTCGAGAAAGCGGGCATTGATCTATCGCGCCCCGTCGTCACCACTTGCGGCTCGGGCGTCACTGCTTCCATTCTCGCGCTCGGTCTTGCCGTTCTCGGAAAACCGCATGTTCCGGTTTATGATGGCTCATGGGCCGAATGGGGCGCAGACAAGGGCCTGCCTGTCGAAACATGACAGACGGCCTTGCTCCCTGGCTATGAACAGAGATCGATATGGGCAGGAAGCGCAAGACAATCGTCACCCATCTGGAGATGCTGGCAGAGCCGCGCCTGCCGCCCTGCCCGCGCCCGCACGGCAAATTCGCGCTCATGCGCGCGGAAAAGCCGCCAATCCATTTCTACCGCTATCTCTATGACACGGTTGGCCGCGACTATTTCTGGGTGAACCGCAAGCGCCTTTCCGATGAAGCGCTGGCGCGCATAATCCATGACCCGGAAGTAATGATCTGCGTGCTCTATTGTGACGGGTCGCCAGCGGGTTATTTCGAACTCGACTTCCGCTCCATGCCGCAGGTCGAACTTTCCTTCCTCGGCCTCATGCCGGAACATATCGGCTCTGGCATCGGTAGCTTCATGCTGCGCGAGGCAATCCTTACTGCCTGGTCACGCAAACCCGGCCGCCTCATCGTCCAGACCTGCACGCTCGACCATCGCCGCGCGCTCCCCCTCTATCAACGCATGGGCTTTACCCCTTGCGGGCAGGAAGAGGTGGAACTGGAAGAGCCGGATTGATGTGTTTGCATCAACGACATGGATGCGCGGATGAAGCCCGCGCATGACGGCGTAAATCAGGCACTCCCGGTCGCCTAATGCGCCAGCACCTGCGCAAGAAACTCCTTCGTCCGCGCATTCTTCGGAGCGCTGAAGAATTCCTGCGGCGGTGCTTCCTCGATAATTTCGCCCGCATCCATGAAGACAACGCGGTTTGCCACTTCGCGCGCGAAGCCCATTTCATGGGTCACGCAAAGCATGGTCATGCCTTCCTGCGCAAGCTCCACCATCACGTCGAGCACTTCCTTGATCATTTCGGGGTCAAGCGCCGAAGTCGGCTCATCGAACAGCATGACCTTCGGGTTCATGCAAAGCGCACGGGCAATCGCCACGCGTTGCTGCTGGCCGCCTGAAAGCTGCCCCGGATATTTGTTCGCCTGTTCGGGAATGCGGACGCGCTCCAGAAACTTCATCGCGAGATCATGCGCGTCCTTTTCCGGCATCTTGCGCACAGAGAGCGGCGCCAGCGTGCAGTTCTCAAGCACCGTCATATGTGGAAACAGGTTGAACTGCTGGAACACCATACCGACATCGCGCCGCACTTCATCAATGCGTTTCAGGTCTTCCGTCAGCTCCACACCGTCAATCCAGATATGCCCTTCATCATGGGGTTCCAGATGATTGATCGTGCGGATAAGCGTGGACTTGCCGGAGCCGGACGGCCCCGCAATGACAATGCGCTCACCCTCCTTCACCGTGAGATCGATATTCTTCAGCACATGGAAATCTCCGAACCATTTATGCACGCCTTTCATCTCGATCATCACCTTGTCGGAGATGGTGAGAGTGCGGGCCGGTTTGTCGTTTCCATCTGACATGCTGTTCTCCTAGCGTCCGCGCGATGTATCGAGCCGCCGCTCCATGAAGTTCGAATATTGCGACATGCCGAAGCAGAATGCCCAGAAAACCAGCGCGGCAAAGATATAGCCGGTCAGCGCGCCTTGAGGCAGGCTCCAGCTCGGATCGCTGAGCTGCGCACGCACCTGCCCAAGCAGATCGAAGATGCCTACAATAAGCACCAGCGTCGTATCCTTGAAGAGACCGATGAAGGTATTGACGATGCCGGGAATAACGTGGCGCAGCGCCTGCGGCAGCACCACACGCATCATCGTCTGCCAATAGCTGAGGCCAAGCGCACGCGCCGCCTCATACTGCCCCGCCGGGATCGCCTGCAAGCCGCCACGCACTACTTCCGCCATATAGGCCGAAGAGAAGAGCGCCACGCCGACAAGGCAGCGCAGCAGATTATCCGGGTTCACCCCTTCCGGCAGGAAGAGCGGCAGCATCACGCTTGCCATGAAAAGCACGGTGATGAGCGGCACGCCGCGCCAGAACTCGATGAAGATGATGCAGACCATCCGTATCGCGGGCATACCGGAGCGCCGTCCGAGCGCCAGCAATACGCCAAGCGGTAGCGAGGCGACGATACCCGTGACGGCGACAACAAGCGTAACAAGCAACCCGCCCCATTCGCTCGTCGGCACGGGCGGAAGCCCCGGCCTGTCGCCCGCGAGAAGCACGATCGCCACCAGCGGATAGACAATCAGCAGAAAGACAAGATTGAGGCGCCGCGCCGGAAGCCCCGGGATGAGCATCGGCACGATAACGGCAACGCCAAGCGCGAAGGTGAGATTGACGCGCCAGATTTCCGAAGGCGGATAGCGGCCATAGATGAACTGGTCGATATTCGCCCAGACAAAGGGCCAGCACGCGCCTGCCCCCGGCTCCAGACACGCATCGCGCGTCGTCCCCGTCCACACCGCGCTGAAGATCGTGAAATCGAGCACAGGCGGAATGGTGAGCCAGAGAAGATAAAGCGACACGATCGTCAGAAGCGTATTGCTGACGCTCGAAAAGAAATTGCGCCTTACCCATTCGACAGGGGCCGCATTCTTCTTGCGACGGTGGGCGGGACGACCTGTCACATCATCCATGACCATAGCTCACCGCCCCTTCAGCGCAATACGCGCATTGTACCAGTTCATCGCAAGCGAGGTGAGAAGGCTCAGCGTGAGATAAACCGCCATGGTGAGCGCAATCACCTCTATCGCCTGCCCCGTCTGGTTGAGAACGGTGCCGGAGAAAACCGCAACGAGATCAGGATAGGCAATCGCAACGGCAAGCGATGAGTTCTTGGTGAGATTGAGGATCTGGCTGGTGAGCGGCGGAATGATGAGCCGCAGCGCCTGCGGAATAACAACAAGCCGCAGCGTCGTGCTCTCCTTGAG
>NZ_JBATWS010000328.1:0-2354 GCF_049672805.1 Parvibaculum sp. | reverse complement strand
TCGAGTTCCGCGTGGGTGACGCCCGGCTTTTTGAGGGCGCAGGCCGCATCCGCCGGATTGAGCCGCATGGGCCGCGCACGCTTGTAGGGCTGGAATTTACCTCCGGCTATCTCGACATTCCGAACATCGTCAGCGAGCACGACAATCTCGTTCTGTCGCAGATGCTGAATGATCCGCATTTCGCCTCGTCGGAAGGCATCCTGCCGGAGTTCATGCAGCTCTGCACCGAGATCGTGAATCTCTTCCGCTCCTACAAGGATTTGCTGGAAACATATGAATCCCGGTTGCAGGCAAAGGGCGAGGAGAGGGAGCAGCTGCTTCTCGAAGCCCTCATCGCTTGCGAAGACAGGATGGTGCCGCAGTGGAAGGAACTGTGGTATCGCGGCAATGACATTCTGGAACCGGTCTGGAAAGACCCCGCAGTGCTCGCGCGTCACAAGCGTTATGCAGAACGTGTTCTGACGCCGGACTTCATGCCGGGCGCGGTGATGAAGCGTTGCTATGAAAAGCCGCTTGGATATCCCGGCGACTACCAGATCATGAATTATGTCTATGAGTGGCAGCGCGTGGGCAGCACGCCTTACGAAAAGCTGCTGCATCGCATCGGCATTGAAACCGGGGCATGTGTCGGCACGCGGCTGCGCATGACGCAGAAAATCATCGCGGACCGCATTGCAGAACAGCCCGGCGATACACCGCTCAATATTGCCAATCTCGGCTGCGGTTCGGCCTATGAGGTCTATGATTATCTGAAGATCGAAAAACTGCCCCGGCCGGTGAATTTCACGCTGATCGATCAGGATCATCGCGCGCTCACCCATGCCTATGAACATGCTTACCCGGAAGTCGTGCGCCATGCGGGCCGCGCAAAGGTGCAGTGCCTGCAGGCTTCTTTCGCACAGCTGCTCAAGGCAGGTGCCCTGTTTCGCGCGCTGCCGCCTCAGGATGTGATCTACAGCCTCGGTCTCTACGATTATCTTGCGTCACGCCGTGCCAAGGCGCTTACCCGCGACCTCTATGAGCAGGTAAAGCCGGGCGGCAAGCTCATCCTCGCCAATGTGAGAAAGGGCAGGGAAAGCTGTGAATGGCCGCTTGAATTCGTGACAGACTGGAGCCTGATCTATCGCACAGAGCAGGACATGCTCGACCTTCTCGAAGGTCTGGATGTGGAGAATGTCACTGTCGAGGTGGACTCGACCAAGTGCATCTATCTGATGGTGGCAGACAAGCCCGCCTGACCGGTCTATCCGACCTGCCAGGCAAGCTCACTGGATTCCGGCGCGACGAAGCGGCTTTTTGGAAAGGTCGCTCGGGCAGTCGTGCCGGTTCCAGAGCTGCTTTCCAGTTCAATCGTGCCGCCATGCAGGCTCATGATTTTGCGCACGAGGGGAAGGCCAAGGCCCGTTCCCTGCTGCGTGCGGGACATGGCGTCCTCCACCTGCACGAAAGGCTCGAAAATGCGCTGCATGTCGGCGCCCTTGATGCCGATGCCCGTATCCCGGACGCTGAGCACAAGATCCCCCTGATCGCTGAAACTCAGTTCCACGGAGACGCTGCCTCCTTCCGGTGTGAATTTCAGCGCGTTGGAAGTGAGGTTGATCGCCACCTGATTGAACAGGCGCGGATCGGCGATCAGCCACGGAATGTCATCGCGCACACGGAAAGTGAGGTCCACGCCAAGCTCTGACGCCCGCTGGCGGAACATGCGCATCGTGCGGTTGAGAGATTCGACCGGGTCGATTGGCTCTTCTTCCAGTTGCAGCTTGCCGGCCTCCGCCTTCGAGATATCGAGAATGTCGTTGATGATGCTCAAGAGGTGCGCGCCGCTCGCGCGGATGTCGGTTGCATAATCGACATATTTCGGCTGGCTGACCGGGCCGAACATCTGGCTCGAGATGATTTCCGAAAAGCCGATAATCGCGTTGAGGGGTGTGCGAAGCTCGTGGCTCATAATGGCGAGGAAGTCATTCTTCGCCCGGTTCGCCGCTTCCGAGCGGCTGAGCAGACGCTCCGACCGGCGCTGCTCTGCACGCAGCTTTTCATTGTCGACGAAACTCACCCGCAGTTTGTATTCCTGCACATAGTTCACGAACATGCTGACGCCGACACCAAACAACAGGAATACGTTGTTGTTGATAAGCATATTCGTCGGGATCGGATTTACGAAGATCGCTACATAGTCATAGAGCAGGCAGGTCAGACCGGACGAAAGAATGGCGTAATAGTAGCGGAACCTCCATAGGCAGTTCGCATAACTCAGAATGATGAGAATGCCTGCGTAATAAAGATAGCTGCCGGGTGCGTCTGCGACGGCAATCATTCCGACAACTGCAAGGCCGGGGATCACCATAGCC
>NZ_JBATWS010000327.1:0-13189 GCF_049672805.1 Parvibaculum sp. | reverse complement strand
GTCCCGCAATGCCGTCCGCCACCAGCCCATAATCGCGCTGGAAGGATTTGAGGGCTGCTTCCAGCCCCTCATCAAAGACACCATCAATATTGATGGCATAGCCCTCTTTCGCGAGCGCCGTTTCCAGCGCGCGGACATCATTGCCCGTCATTTTCGGCTCGGTCAGGCGGAGGTTTCGGGTTGCAACATCAATCGCAGATGCCGTGACGGGCGGGCGGACACCGAGCAATTCGGCGTCGATCCGCACCCCGCGCACCGTCAAGGGCAGGTCGAGCCGCCAATGACCGCCCGCAACCAGCGCCTTGAAGCTGTCCATCCGGTAAACCGTCTTACGCAGAAGAGCGTTTGAGTGATTGGCGAGCCAGTTGCGGCGCGTGTCGAGATAGGCGGCGGCCCATTTCCGCTCACCGATGCGCGATGCGGTGCCTGCCCGATTGTTGGTGAGGTCGCGCATTGCGATCCATGAGCCATGCACCACGCTGTCATAGACGATGGCGACGGAAAGAGGCTCCATGAGGCCTTCACGCGCTGCCGTGGCGGCGGCAGGCGTCCAGAAGACACGGTCGAAAAAAGCATCCTGCGTCTCGCGCATCACCGGGTCGCCACCTGCCTCTTTCAGCAGGTTTCGAAAGGTCCAGTCCGTATCCAGTCGCAGATCAATATCGGCAAGGCGCGGCAGATAGGGGCGGAGCGCGCGGGCATAGGCTGCGCCGGGCGCATCACAATAGGCCTTGATGAGAAGATGGAGATTGCCGCTGCCCAGCGTTGTCTGCGCCCGGCCATAGGTGAGGTGGCCGCTATCGCCCGTCAGCAGCGTCACGCGCGCATAATCGCCACGCGCCGAGCCGGTTTCGAAAATATTGACGATGGCTTTCGCCGTTTCCTTCTGAAGATCGCTCAGCATGATGCCCCTGCCCTGTCTTGCGAGTCGGGCGACATCCTAGCGCGGCAGAGAGAAAGCGGGGATTACTTGTCGAGCGCCGCCTCGGCCTCATCGAGCCGGGCGAGTGCATCCGCATCCTGCCCGAAAGTCGCCCGCGCCGTGGCGAGGGCACTCCGTGCCTGCTCATCCTCGGCCAGTACCTTGTAGGCATGGATCAGGCGGAGCCAGCCTTCAAGGTCGTTCGGTTCATCCTCAAGCCGTGCCGCAAGTCCTTCCATCATGCCGCGGATCAGCGGCTCGTCTTCCGGCGCAATTTCGATGCGACCCTCGGCAGCGGCGATCCGCGCACGGATGGCCGGCACCCATTGCGCATCTTCGGGCGCGCCTGCGACAAGCGCCTTCCATCGCGCGAGAGCTGCCTCGCGGTCCCCAGCCTCAAGCTCCGCCATGCCGAGCAAGAATTGCGCGCGCGGCTCGCCTGCATCAAGCGCGACCGCCTTTTCGAGATCATCTCTCGCGCCTGCGCTCACCGTGCCGTTATTGGCAAGCACCCGCGCCTCGGCCCGCGCGGCAAGCCGCGCTGCGGTTACGCCATCGACAAGCATGGCCCGCGTCCAGGCGCGTGCGGCATCGTCATAGCGGCCAAGCATCAGATAGGCGGGTGCAATGCTCTCCCAGCCTTCAATATCCTGCGGGTTTTCTTTCAGTCGCCGCTCGACACGTGCAATCAGCCCTTCAACGGGCAGTTCCTCTGCAGGCACATTGAGTCGCGCGGCGATGGGCTGCCCCGGCAGGCCGGGTGACCCCGCCATAAGATAAAGCGCAATGGCGCAAAGGGGCACGAAGAGGACGAGCGAGATGGCGGCCACCTTCCGCCAGCGCGGATCATCCACGCCCTTGCTGCGTTCTGCGGCGATGCGCGCTTCGTCGGCGGCAATCAGCCTGCGGGATACTTCAATCCGGGCGGCCTGTGCTTCCTTCTCACCGATGACACCGCGCTCCAGATCACGCGCGACTTCATCAAGCTGGTCGCGGTAAAGCGCGATTTCGCTCTCGCCTTCCGCACGCTCCGGTAGAGCCATAGCGCCGCGCAGGGGCCGCAGGATCATCCACAGCGAAAGCGCGGTGAGGGCCGCAAAGCCCAGAAAGAGTAGAATGTCATTCGCCGATAGCAGCAAGAGATCCGCCTTTTCGCGAAGGGGCACCAGTGAGAAAGCCAGACCTGTATAGAGGTTTCGGCATGGGGCGGAAAGCGGCGGAGGGACGCAGGCGCCGCCCCCACCGCCCATACCATGCTGTTTGACGCGTGGCCAAGTCCCGCTACTCTCGCCTCATCAAACATGAGGGGACGGATATGCGCGTTCTGAAAACGGGACTTCTGGGGCTTTTCGCGCTCTTTTTCGTGGTGCTTGCCGTCATTCTCATACGCGGCGCGCTGGAAACTCCCGCCGCTGCCGATCCAGCCCCCTTCATTGAGCGGGCCGAGGCATTCAATGCGCTGATCGAACGGGATGAATGGGGCGTTCCCCACGTAACGGGCGAGCGCAATGTCGATGTCGCCTTCGGCATCGGCTATGCCCATTCGGAAGATGATTTCGCGACCATTCAGGAAGTCGTTATCGCCACGCGCGGCAAGCTCGCCGCCGTGAAGGGCGAAGAGGCTGCCATTACCGACTATCTCGTCAATCTGATGGGCATATGGGAGACGATTGAAGCGCGGTATGAAACCGACCTCTCCCCCGAAGTGCGCGCGGTGATCGAAGCCTATGCCGATGGCGTGAACTATTATGCCGCGCTCCATCCTTCCGCCGTGATCGACGGCACATTGCCCGTCACCGGAAAGGATGTCGCTGCCGGCTTCATGTTCAAGGCGCCCTTCTTCTACGGGCTCGACAAGGTTCTGATTGCCGTTTTCGAAGGACGCATCGGCAAGAGCGAAGGTCTTTCCAAGGAAGGCGTTGATGCCTTTCTGCCTGCGAAAGACAAGGCGCCCATCGGCTCGAATGGCGTTGCCGTCGGCCCTGCCCGCTCCGCCGATGGCGCGACGCGGCTTCTCGTCAATTCGCATCAACCTTTCACCGGCCCTGTGGCCTGGTATGAGGCGGTGCTTGAAAGCGGTGAAGGCTGGCATGTGGCGGGCGGCTTCTTTCCCGGCTCGCCCTTCATGCTGCATGGGCATAATGCCAATCTTGGCTGGGCGAACACGGTGAACGAGCCGGACCTTGTGGACATCTACCGGCTGGAACTCCACCCCGACAATCCAGACCAGTATCTGCTTGATGGAGAGTGGCGCGATTTCGAGAAGAGCACCGCGACCATTCGGGTCGATCTCTGGGGTCCGTTCTGGTGGACGGTGGAACGCGAAGTATTGCGCTCGGCCCACGGCCCCGTGCTTCGCACGGAGAACGGCGCCTTTGCGGTCCGTTATGCGGGGCTCGGCGAGATCAGGCAGGTCGAACAATATTTCGCGCTCGACAAGGCGAGAAACCTTGGCGATTGGATCGAGGCGATGAAGCTGCAGGCGCTCCCCAGCATCAACTACATCTATGCCGATCGTCAGGGGAACATTGCCTATGTCTATAATGCGCAGTTCCCCGACCGGAAGGAGGGACCGGACTGGGCAGACGTTCTGCCGGGCGATGATTCATCGCTCATCTGGCAGGGCTATCTGCCTTTCGAGGCGACCCCCATGCTCGTCAATCCGAATGGCGGCTATGTCTATAATGCGAACAACACGCCCTTCCGCGCCGCTGCTGCCAATGACAATCTGAAGCCCGAAAGTTTCCCCACGCGCATGGGCATCCAGAGTGACATGACGAACCGCGCGCTGCGCATCGAAGAAACATGGGGTGCGGACAGTTCCATCACGCGGGAAGAGTTTCACGACTACAAATATGACCTCACCTATAGCGAGGCATCGGAAGTCGTCGCACTCATCAATGACATTATCGCCATTGATGCCGGCGATGATGCAGCGCTTCGCGCAGCGCAGGCCGTGTTGCAGGACTGGGACAGGCGGACCGACAGCGAAAACCGTGGCGCCGCACTTGCCATTCTCACTGCAGAGCCGATCATCAGTGCGCGCTTTCGCGGCGAGACGCCGCCTGATCTCATGGAGACGCTTCGCAAGGCAATGACCCGCCTCGAAACGCATTTCGGGCGGCTTGATCCCCAATGGGGCGAGGTCAATCGTTTCCGGCGCGGCACGGTTGATCTTCCCGTTGATGGCGGGCCGGATATTGTTCGCGCGATCTATGGCTCGCGAGAGGAAGATGGCACGCTCACCGCACGGGCGGGCGATACGCTCATCATGTTTGTCGAATGGGACCGCGCCGGAAAGCTCCGTTCCGAGAGCATCCATCCCTTTGGCTCGGCCACGATAGACGCCACATCGCCCCATTATCAGGATCAGGCACCGCTCTTTGTGGCGATGGAAACGAAGCCCGTGCGTTTCACCCGCGCGGAACGCGAAGGCCATATGAAGGAGAGCTATCGCCCCGGCGCAAGGAAGACAGCACGCTAGAACGCTGCCTTTGCCTTCCCAACATCATGGCTGACAACACGGTCGAGCGGCAGATCCACATGGACTACCGTTCCCTTGCCCACGACGCTTTCAATGGTGAGCTTGCCGCCATGCAGTTCCGTCAGATGCTTCGCAAGCGGCAGGCCGAGGCCGGTGCCTTCATGCGCGCGCGAGAGTGAGCCATCAAGCTGGGTGAAGGGCGTGAGCGCGCGGGGAATATCTTCCGCCGCGATACCTGCCCCCTGATCCGAAACGGAAATGCGCAATGTATCCGGCCCAAGATGGGTATTCACCCGCACAAGAGATCCGTCGGGGCTGAACTTCACCGCATTCGATACGAGGTTGATCAGCACCTGTTTCAGCGCCCGCTCATCCGCCACCAGTGTCACGGGCGGTTCAGGCAGCGTGACTTCCAGCGCGATATTCGCCTGCGCGGCCCGGTGCCTCACAATGCGGGTTGCCGTCTCGATGATCCGGTCAAGCTCGGCCTCATCTTCATGCAGCTTGAAATGTCCTGCCTCGATCTTCGAGAGATCGAGAATATCATTGATAAGACTGAGCAGATGGACGCCGCTGTCACGAATATCCTCGGCATATTCGCGGTAACGCGGGCTGCCAATGGGTCCGAACAATTCGCGCTCCAGCGCTTCTGAAAAGCCGATGATCGCATTGAGTGGCGTGCGAAGCTCATGGCTCATATTGGCAAGGAACTCGGATTTCGAGCGGCTTGCCGCTGTCGCCTGGTCGCGGGCCTCGCGCAAGGCTTCCGCCTCGCGGCGCTTTTCCGTGATGTCCTGAATACCGATCAGCAGCACACGCTGCCCCTGGAAGCGCCCTGTCGCTGCGGTGACAAGCGCGTCGATGCGTTTTCCATCGCGCCGCTTCATGCGGAACTCGATGGGCATGCCTCTCCGGCTGCTCGCAAGCAGCGTGTCGATCCGCTTCAGCAGATCGCCCTCGTCAAAGAGATCGCGCGTGTCGGTGCGCGCGGCTTCCTCTTCGGTCAGGCCGAAGAGATTGAGCGCGGCCACATTCGCTTGAATGACAACGAATTTCGACGGATCAATCAGCGCAATCGGCAGCGGAGCGGCATAGAAGATGCTCTGAAAGCTCTCCTCCGTCTCACGCATATTGGCTTCCGCCTCGCGGCGGCTTTCCGCTTCCGCTCTCCACTGCTCGTAAAGTTCGTTCTGCCGGATAAGCGTCATGAAGCCATCGCGGCGCAGGCGGTTTGCCGCGCGGACCATTTCAACGCCAATGGCATTGACCACCGCAAACAGCGCACAAATCTGCAGGAGCGTGTAGCCGTCCACCACTGCAAGCGTCGGCGTCACAAGCACGAAGCCCGCACAAAGCGCCAGCGACAGGGCGAGATTGATGCTGAGTCTCACCGGCACGCCCACATAGAAAGCGAAGAGAATGACGATGATGCTGAGAAGCGCGGCGGCAAAGTTCACCTCGCCCAGCATCAGCGATGTCGGCGCTATGATGCAGACAAGAAGCTGGGTGAAGGCGGCACAGGCGAGGAAACTGCGCTTGTCATCCGGTGAGTTGAACACCTTGAGCGCGAGAAGGGTCGCACCGAGCGCAGCCAAACGTCCTGCTGTCAGCGCCACGAATGTCCAACCCCAGCCCAGAGCGATCAGGTCGAAGATCGCCCAGCTCACAAACACATAAACGCCGAAAAGCACGGAATTGAAACGGGAGCTGAGTTCCGGCCAGCTTGCGCGCAGATAGGCGTCCTCCAGTCGGGAATCGGCGAATTCGCCGGTCCAACGATAGGAATGTGTTTCTTCCGGCATTGGCGCCTCTTTCAGTTCCAATGCCTCGCCTGTCGTCTGCAAACCGTTCACCACTCCTCCGAACCGCGCATTGGCGCTTCCTCTTCCCCCAAGAGTGCGCACAGCCTAGGGTTCAAGCCTAAATAAAATGCAAAGTTTGGCCGGGTGGGCTTTTTCAAAATGCCCGCACCGCCTATCGTCCCGCAGCATGGCGTTTGTGCCATAAAGGGACGGGGCGCAACCGCCAGAGAAAAGAGTGTGAGGGGCGTGATGAAGGCTGTTCTGAACGGGGTAAGGGTTCTTGATTTCGGGCGCTACATTGCAGGGCCCTATTGCGCGGCCCTCCTCGGCGATATGGGTGCAGAAGTGATCCGCATCGAGCGGCGCGAGGGAAGTGAAGACCGCTTCGTGCAGCCCATCGTGCCGGATGCTGGCGCGGGTGAAGGCGGAGAAGGGGCGATGTTCCTTCAGATGAACCGCAACAAGAAAGGCCTCACCCTTGACCCGATGACCGAAACGGGCCGCGGCATCGTTCGCCGTCTTGTCGCAACGGCTGATGTGGTGGTGGCGAACCTGCCGCCCGCAACGCTGAAGGCGATGGGCATTGATTATGAAAGCCTGACCGCCTCGAAGCCCGACATCATCCTCACCACTGTTTCGGCCTTCGGACATGGCGGGCCTTATAGCGAGCGCACGGGCTTTGATGGTGTGGCGCAATCCATGGTGGGAGCGGCCTATCTCACCGGGCACCCTGACGAGCCGGTGAAGAGCTATGCACCCTGGGTTGATTTCGGCACTGCCTCTCTCTCCGCCTTCGGCACGCTCGCCGCGCTGATGGAGCGCGCGCAGTCCGGCAAGGGGCAGGTGGTGGAAGGCTCGCTCCTTTCGACCGCCCTTGCCTATTTCAATTTCCATCTGATCGAGCAGCAGCTTCGCCAGACGAACCGCATCGCCATCGGCAACCGCTCTCCCTATGCGGGCCCCGCTGACATCGTGCAGACGAAAGACGGCTGGATTCTCGTTCAGGTCATCGGCATGCCTCTTTTCAGGCGCTGGGCGAAGCTCATGGGCGAAGATCACTGGCTCACCGATCCCCGCTTCAAGGATGATCTCGCTCGCGGCGACAATGGCAAGATCCTGTCGGAACGCACGGCGCGCTGGGCGGCGGAGCGCACAACTGAAGAGGCGCTTGCTGAACTCGAAAAGGCGCGCATCCCTGCCGGTCCCGTCTATTCGCCACAACAGGCGTTGGACGATCCGCATATCCAGGCGATGAACTATCTGAAACCGATCGAGTTTCCGGGACTCCCCGGCGCCGCGCCCATCATGGAAACGCCGCTCCGTCTTTCGCGGACGCCCGGCTCGATCCGCGAGCGCGCGCCGCTTCTCGGCGAGCATACGGATGCGATCCTCACCGAGCTTGGCTATACGGCGGAGGAAATTTCTTCCTTCCGCGCTGAAGGGGTGATCTGACGACCATGATCTCGCCGCTTGACCGATTTGCCCGTTTTCCGCTCGCTCATCTGCCAACGCCTCTGACCGAGATGCACCGGCTGCGGGAGGCGCTGTCGCGCGAAACATCCCGCAAGCTCCCGCGCCTCTTCATCAAGCGGGATGACTGCACGGGGCTTGCGGGCGGCGGCAACAAGACACGCAAGCTTGAATATCTGATCGGCGAGGCACTTGCCGCCGGTGCGGACACGGTCGTGACAACGGGTGCCGCGCAATCGAACCATGCACGGCAAACCGCTGCCGCTGCCGCCGCTGCGGGTCTTCGCTGCGTGCTCGTTCTTTTCGATACCGTGCCCTATCAGGGTCATGCCTATCGCTGCTCCGGCAATCTGCTGCTCGACCGCGTGCTGGGTGCAGAAGTGCGCATTGTGCCGGGCGACACCGATGCCGTTGCAATTTTCGGCGAGGTGATGGGGGAGATCGAAGCAAAGGGCGGCAAACCCTTCTTTGTACCGGTGGGCGGATCAAGTGCCGTCGGCGCACTCGGCTATGCCAATGCCTATCTGGAGCTTGCCGCACAGCTTGATGAAACGGGTCTTCTAAACACCGCTCTCATTCACGCCTCATCGAGCGGCGGCACACAGGCGGGCCTTATTGCCGGTGCTGCCTTGCGCGGGCGCGGACCCTCCGTACACGGCATCAATGTCTATCGCGCAGACAATGAGGCAATGGCGGAAGGTATTCACGCGCTTGCCTGCAAGACGACCGCCCTGCTCGATACGACTGCCCCATCGCCCGATGCCGTCTCTCTTGATGGCACGGCGCTCGGCGAAGGCTATGGGCTGCCGACAGATGCCATGCGGAAGGCGGTGGAGCTTGTCGCGCACAGTGAAGGTGTGTTGCTTGATCCGGTCTATACGGGCAAGGGCATGGCAGGTTTCATCGCGCAGCTTCTCGAAGGGCGATATGCCGATCACGATGCTGCAATCTTCCTTAACACAGGCGGCATGCCGGGGCTATTTGCCTATGAGGAAGAGTTTGCCGCGCGCTGATCTTCAGTTACCCATCGCCACGCGGCCACGGCGGCGAAGCACTTCGGCCTGACCGCTCTCGCCGAGCGCTTCATAGAAGCCTGCGACGGTTTCAAGGAAGTCCTGCGCATTGACGCGGGCCGCGCCCTGCGCCACGCGCAACTCCTCAAGCAGCTTGTCTTCATAGGTGCCGATATGCGCCTCGATTTGCTGACGCACGCTTCGGCAATGGCTTTGCGCCCCAAGGGACTCGCAGATCGGCGTCATGCCACTCACGAAGCGCAGACATGCGCGCATCCTCTCTTCGCGTGCCCGGTCCGGCCCCTTGGCAAGGTCAGGCTTCATCGGCCCGCCCCTTCCATACTGACCGATCTGGTGGAAAGGCAGCGCACGGATCAGTTCGGTTTCGAAGCGGGACATTTCCTGCGCCACGGCGGCGGAAACGCGAGCACGCCCCGCAAGAACACGCTGGCCCCATTCGCTGTTGCGATGAAGATCAATCTCGGAGGCAAAGCCGCGGGAGAGCTGCGCAAAGCGGCGCACATCTTCCAGCATCGGCTCAAGGTCCGCCTGCCCTGCCCGTCGCGCATGAAGCCGGCGCGCAATTTCATCCATTTCGGCGAGAAGCGTTTCACCGAAGATCGCTAGTTCTGACCGGCTGATCACCACATCATTGCGCTGATGGGCAACCTTGCGCACGAAACGCAGGATTTGCGACGGCTCTTCCAGCCGGTTCATCACCATGAAGGGCAGATAGAGCGCTTCATTCGGAAATGTTTCGCTTGTCTCGATATAGGCATCGCGCAGCGCGGTCACCATGTCATCGGTGAAGTTGTCGATGCGCTTCGGCAGCTCTGCCTGCAGCGCAAGCATCGGCGCGGCAATCGAGAGAACGGCACCGATTTCGCGGGCATCGTCCATGCCCACCTCGCCGCCAAGCCTCTGTTCAAGCTGCTTGCGGCGCTCGGCATTGCTGCGCGCCGCATCCGTTGCCGTCAGAATAGCCTGTGCGGCAGAGGCATGAAGAACGGAAACCGCTGCTTCGAGCGCCACGCTGTCACCCTTCAGCGTGTGATCGATGATCCGCCTTGTCAGGTCCGGCAGCGCATCGGGAAGCAATTCTTCCTCGAGCCAAGCCCAGACACGCATCACCGTGCCGCGCGCAATGCTGCCCTGACGGCGCCCATCATCATCACCATCAATCAGCAAATCCTCGAAGGGGCGGCAGAACTGGCGCAGCGGATCAGGCTTTCCCGGCCGCGCACCGCGCAGGCTTGCAAGCAGCGGGCGCAAGCCCGAAAGGATCATTTCATAGGGTAGCCCCGTGGTGCCACGCAGCTTTTCCCGCTCAAGCCCCGAGGCGAGCTTCAGCACGGCAGGCGGCGGCAACTGCGCCAGATAAGTGGCGAGTTTCTGTCGGATTGACTGCGTTTCGGTGCTCATCATGTCTCCGCCAGGCCCTGTTCAGGCGCGGTCTTCATCCCCTCGCGAGACTAGCCAGCCATGCTTAAGAATTGGTCAACCCACACGAAAACCACAGCATTCGCCTGTAAACATCGTGTGAAACCAAGTAAGCCGTTACGATTTTCGTTATGCCGATCGAAAATTCGGTGATAGCGTTTTCAGCTGGGTATCGCGTTGAGGGTGGTATCTGATCTTTATCTCTATACGAGGCATTCAAGGCACTATGGCTAGCGGAGTCGTGAAGTGGTTCAACGCCACTAAGGGTTACGGGTTCATTGCACCAGCGGATGGTGGGAAGGACGTTTTCGTTCATATCTCGGCCGTCGAGCGGGCAGGCCAGAAATCCCTGCAGGAAGGCCAGCAGATCCAGTACGAACTGGTTGAGGGGCGCAATGGCCGTTCCTCCGCCGAAAATCTGGTTCTCGGCTAAAAGGCAGCACCAAGCGGATCGGGCGCATCCCCGCATTCGTCAAGACCAAGGCCCCTCATCTCCGGGTGGGGGGCCTATCCATTTCTGAACCTCTTTCAAGCGCCGGTGCGGCAGGCGGGCCTACTGGTCGAAAACCGCACCGCCCGCTAGCATGAACGCCATGTTCGGATCAGCCTCTCTTCTGGATCGCGCCCATTCCCTCATCTGGGAACCCGTGCTGGACGATCTGCCCTTTTGGCAACGGGCGCTCTATATCGCCGCGCGGATCGGCTGGGCTGTCATTCGCGATCTTCTAAGCGGCGCGCTCAGCCTGCGCGCCATGAGCCTCGTTTATACGACGCTGCTTTCCATCGTTCCGGCACTTGCCATCGGCTTTGCGGTTTTCCGCGCCTTCGGCTTCGACTCCTATCTCCAGACCATGCTCAGTGATTTTCTGGCGCCGCTTGGCGATCAGGGTACGGAGATCACACGGCAGATGATGGAGTTCGTGCAGCGTGTGAACGTCAATGTTCTCGGCACGATCGGCTTTGCCTTCCTGCTCTATACGGTCATCTCGCTCATCAACAAGGTGGAAGCCTCTTTCAACGCGATCTGGCGTGTGGAATCGAACCGCTCCTTCGCGCGGCAATTCACCGAGATCGTCAGCATGAGCGTGCTCGGACCGCTCCTCGTTCTCACTGTTTTCGGCTTCATGGCAGGCGCCATATCGAACTCTTTTGTCGGGAGCCTCGCCGAGTTTGAGGTTGTAAAATATTTGCTCGCACAGACGAGCAAGTTGCTGCCCTATTTCATCCTGATTGCGGTCTTCACCTTCGTCTATGTGATGGTTCCCAATACGCGGGTGATGCTTCTCTCCGCCTTTGTGGGCGCGACGGTTGCGGGCATCGCCTGGGGTGCGGCTGGCTGGACCTTTGCCACCTTCGTGGTGAAGTCCGCGCAATATGTGGCGATCTATTCGGCCTTTGCGACGCTCGCCTTTTTCATGATCTGGCTTTATGCCGCCTGGCTCATTCTTCTCGGCGGCTGCTCGATTGCCTTCTATTTCCAGAATCGCGCCTATCTCTCGCCCCATGCGGGGGTAAGCCTGCTCACTCTGCGCCAGCTCGATCGCATGTCGGTGCAGGCGCTTCTCCTCATCCATGAAGCCTTCGAGCGCGGGCAGACGCCCTGGACGCCGGACACTTTGGCAAAGCGGCTTCATGTGCCGATGGAGGCGATGGGCGAAATCTCTGCCGCGCTTCGAAAGGCGGGCCTTGTCACCTTCACCACCGGCACGCCGAGCCGTTTTGTGCCGGGCCGCCCCGCCGCAAAGACCACCATTGCCGATGTCTTCGCCGCCATCCGGCACCACTGCTATAGCCGCGCCGTAACAGACACGTCGCTCGCGCATGATCCGCGCGTTGAGGCCTTTTTCGAAAAGCTCGCCCGGCAGGAAGCCGAGCTTGCAAACCCGGCCACCATCGCCTCGCTGATGGCGGAAGAAGAAGCAGCGCAGGAAGAAAACGCGGCCAATCCGGCTTGATTCGTCTCGTTTACCCCCTGCCCTCAGGCGCGGGCCGATAATCGGCGCCCGCCTTTCGCCTCGGCTGGCGGACTGACCCCGTGCGAAAACCACGCATTCATGCCGCTCACAGCCTACCGGATGCTGTGGACGCAAGCGTGTCACACACATTCCCTTGACGCGGCCGCCCAAGGGATTCAGGCTGATGGTCCCTGGTTCAACATTTGAAAGGAGGTGATCCGATGTCTAACGGTTTGCTGACACCGTTTGCCGTCGCCAATGTTTCGATCTCGATAGAGGGTCGTATGGCGAGGCGGGTAAGGACGGACACTTCCGGAGACCTTTCCGCCTGAGCCTATCCTTGATCGCCGCACCGCTTTCGGGCGGCGACTCTGCGAGTGGAGCGTTTGGGCGTAAACGGGGCGATCCCGCAGAAAATACAAGGTGATCGCGTCACTACCGTTCGAACTGGCCGCCGCCTTCTCGTGGGAAAGCGGCGGCCTTTTCACATCTCACTCACATCGAAAAAGTGGCCTCACCCAGGCGCTGGTCGGGGGACGGATTCACCAGGGGTGAGGCCGAACAGCCTTTTGGGCCGTTCTTCTCGTTATCGCGGGCGCTCAGCCCACGATCTGCCAGCTTCCATCAGGCTGGCGGCAGGCCGTGCCATAGGCACTCTGCGGCTGGCCGCCGATATAGACGGTCTGGGAATATTCCCGACAGTAACCGGAAGAGCTCTGGTACGAGCGGCCCGGCTCGACATAGCCGTAATTGCCGCTTTGCGGGTTGTGCCAGCGCTGGGTCTGGCCGGTCTGGAACGCGCCGTAAGAGGCGTTGGTCAGATAGGCCTGGTCGGCGCGGTCGAGGCTGCGGCCGATATTGTTGCCCACCATGGCGCCGAGCAGCACGCCCGCACCCGTGGCCCAGAGACGGCCGGAGCCGCCCCCGATCTGCGATCCGGCGAGACCACCCGCCACAGCGCCGGCCAGCGTACCAATGCCCTGCTTGGGGCCGGTGCCGCCATAGCCGCCGCCATATCCATAGGGGCTACCGGTCTGGCAGCCCGCCAGCGCAAGGGCAAGAGCGCCAACAAGAAGCGTTGATTTGATCTTCATGACACGTAC
>NZ_JBATWS010000326.1:0-1863 GCF_049672805.1 Parvibaculum sp. | reverse complement strand
TGGGCACTTATATGGAAGTGCTGAAACTTATCGGCGCGGCCTATCTCGTCTGGATCGGCATTGCCTCCTTTCGCGCACCGATCACGGACCCTGCTATTCCCGCACCGGCGATGCCCGACAGCAAGGCGCGGCTTTTCCGCCGCGGCTATCTCATCGGTGTCACCAATCCGAAGCCGCTCATCTTCTATGCGGCCTTCTTTCCGCAATTCATCAATCCGGCAGAGCCTGCCGCGCCGCAGCTCTTTCTTCTGGCCGTCACTTTCGTTGTGGTGGCCGTTCTCTCCGATGGCACCTATGCGCTCGCGGCAGGACGGCTCGCGCCCTATCTGAAGGCGCGGCGCGCGCAGCTCATCAGCAACCGCATCACCGGCACGGTGCTCATTGCATCAGGGGCAGCGCTCGCCCTTGCAAGACGCTAGACTGGACGCAACGCAAAACAATCTGCCGACGCGTACCGGCAGGAGAAACGGGAGACGACCTCATGACAACCATCAAGGCCATCCGCATCGAAAAGACGGGCGGGCCGGAAACCATGATGCTGAAAGAGGTGGAGCTTGGTGCGCCGAAGCCGGGCGAGATCACCGTCCGGGCAAAGGCCATCGGCATCAATTTCATCGACACCTATCACCGCTCCGGCCTCTATCCCGTTCCGCTTCCCTCCGGCATCGGCATGGAAGCGGCGGGCATTGTCGAGGCAGTGGGCGAAGGTGTCACGAACTTCAAGCCGGGGGACCGCGTTGCCTATGCGTCGGGTCCCGTCGGCGCTTATGCCGAGGCGCATAATGTCGCCGCTGCAAGCAGCGTCAAGGTGCCGGACGGCGTGAGCGACGAGGAAGCCGCCGCCCTGATGCTGAAGGGGCTGACCGCGCAATTTCTTCTGCGTCAGACCTTCCGTGTGGAGAAGGGTCAGACGATCCTCTGGCATGCGGCAGCAGGTGGCGTGGGCCTCATTGCCTGCCAATGGGCAAAACGTCTCGGCGCCACCGTCATCGGCACGACAAGTTCGGAAGAAAAGGCAGCGCTCGCCCGCGCACATGGCTGCGATCATGTCATCGACTATACGAAGGAAGATGTCGCCGCCCGTGTGCGCGAAATCACCGGCGGGAAAATGCTGCCTGTCGTTTATGACGGTGTGGGCAAGGCGACCTTCATGTCCTCGCTCGATTGCCTTGCACCGCTCGGCCTTCTCGTTTCCTTCGGCAATGCCTCCGGCCCGGTCACGGATGTGAATCTCGGTATCCTTGCCCAGAAGGGTTCGCTCTTCGTCACACGGCCGACCATGTTCCACTACGCTGCAAAGACACCGACCGCGCTACAGGAAATGGCCGATGATCTTTTCGCCGTGGTGAAGTCGGGCGCGGTGAAGGCGGAAGTGAAGCAGCGTTATGCGCTTGCCGAAGCCGCCCGCGCGCATATGGATCTCGAGGCCCGCAAGACGGTCGGCGCGAGCGTGCTCATTCCCTGAGCGGTGGCCTGAATGGAGGGAGAATGGTTCACGGCTCCTGCCTTTGCGGTGCAGTGCGCTTCGAGGCGAAGCGGATGAGCGGCATTGTGGAGTGCCAATGCTCCATGTGCCGCAAGGCGGCGGGCGGCCATGCCGGTTTCTTCTTCGTCGCCCTGCGCGATGAGGTGGTGTGGGAGGGTGTGGACAATCTCGCTTGTTATGAAAGTTCCCCCGGCCTCACACGGTCATTCTGCGCGCGCTGCGGCACGGCCATGACGGGCGCAAACCTTATGGAACCGGATGACACGATCATCCTCGCCGCCAATGCGCTCGATGGTGATGTGCCTGCCCGCCTCATTGCGCGCGAACATGCTGCCTCGAAAGCACCATGGTTCGATGGGCATGATCGCATTCCCTCA
>NZ_JBATWS010000325.1:0-11033 GCF_049672805.1 Parvibaculum sp. | reverse complement strand
ATTCAGGAATCAGCGCTTTCAGCCGGTGCGCGCCGCGTCTATCTGATCGAGGAGCCGATGGCGGCCGCCATTGGCGCCGGGCTTCCCGTTACAGAGCCGACCGGTTCGATGGTCGTCGATATCGGTGGCGGCACGACGGAAGTTGCCGTGCTGTCGCTCGGCGGCATTGTCTATGCGCGCTCGGTCCGCGTGGGTGGCGACAAGATGGATGAAGCGATCATCGCCTACATCCGCCGTCACCATAATCTGCTCGTCGGCGAAGCGAGCGCGGAGCGCATCAAGAAGGAAGTCGGCTCCGCAGCTATTCCCGCGGATGGCGATGGCATGACCATCGAGATCAAGTGCCGCGACCTGATGAATGGTGTGCCGAAGGAAATTGCCATCGGCCAGAAGCAGATTGCCGAGAGCCTTGCCGAGCCTGTCGGCGCGATCGTGGAAGCGGTGAAGGTGGCCCTTGAGGCGACGCCGCCGGAACTCGCTGCCGATATCGTGGACAAGGGCATCGTGCTCACAGGTGGTGGTGCGCTGCTTGCCAATCTGGATCAGGTGCTGCGCGATGAGACCGGCCTGCCGGTCAGCATCGCCGATGATGCGCTTTCCTGCGTCGCGCTTGGTACGGGCAAGGCACTTGAACATATCCGGACGATGAAACACGTCCTTTCATCGGTGTATTGAACGCAACGCAGCGGCGATCCCGGCCAAGGGTCGGGCAGGCGAAGGACGGTCGGCCTTACCGAGAGAGCAGTAGCAAGTCGTCATGGAGCCCAATCGCACAGCTCTGCCTTTCCGCGAATTCTCTCATCGGATTTCGCTGATTTTCATGCTGACGCTGGCGGCGGCGCTGCTGCTGCTCGGCCGTGCGGAAACCTATGTCTTTGACAGGGCGCGGCAGGTTGTCACCGATCTTGCGGCCCCTCTGCTCGAAGTGGCCTCGCGTCCCGTTGCTGCAACCCGTCGCCTTATCGAGCGCACGGATGAATATGCCTATGTCTTTGACGAGAACGAGCGGCTGCGCGCGGAGAATGCGCGGCTGCTTGCTTGGAAAGAAGAGGCGCTGAAGCTTCAGGCGAAGGTCGCGCGCTATGAAGCGCTGCTCAATGTGCAGGTCGATCCCTCGATCGAATATGTGAGCGGGCGGGTGGTGAGTGATTCCGGCGGCCCCTTCATCGACACGGTACTGGTGAATGTCGGGCGCGAGCAGGGCGTGCGCAGCGGTCTGGCGGTGATCGATTCAGACGGGCTTGTCGGCCGCATCGTTGCAACGGGGCCAAAGGCGAGCCGTGTCCTGCTGCTGACCGACCTCAACAGCCGCATTCCGGTGGTGGTCGAACCGGCGCAATACAAGGCAATCCTTGCTGGCGACAATACCGAATGGCCGACGCTTGAATATCTCGCCACGCAGAGCGCGGTGTCGGCGGGCGACCGGGTGGTGACGTCCGGCGATGGCGGGCTCATTCCGGCAGGCATTCCCGTCGGCCTTGTCATCCAGACAAGCGATGGAGAATTGCGTGTGCAGACCTTCAGCGACCGGGGTCGGCTCGACTTCGTGCGCGTACTTCAATATGAGTTCCCCTCCCAGGTGCGCAGGCAGGACCCGCCTGAACTGCTGCGGGGAGATGCCGACAGCGAAAGCGTGGAGGCGGCGGAATAGTCATGGCGAAGCTCGAGCCCTATTCCCCGACACCTGCAGCCCGCGCCGGACGCGTCGTTCTGACGGTGATGCCTTTCGTGATCGGCATTATCTGCGTGCTGCTTTCTTTCGTTCCCTTCGGCCGCATCTTCGGCTCGGCGCTCGTGCCGGCCTTTCCGCTGATGGCGATCTATTACTGGGCCATTGTGCGGCCTGAGATGTTTCCGCCGCTTGCCGTGTTCACGGTGGGTGTGCTGTTTGATCTTCTCTCCGGTGGCGAGATCGGGCTTTGGGGTTTCGTCTATGTCGTCACCTATGCCGTGATCGTACCGCAGCGCGTGATTGTGGTGAATGCGCCTTTCTCGGCGTTCTGGATCGGCTTCGCGCTCGCCGCCGCATTTGCAGGTGCGCTTGCCTGGATCGTGGTTTCAATTATTCACGGCATGCTCGTGCCGCCTGCATCCGTCATCAAGCACATGGCTGTGACGGTTGCCGTTTTCCCGCTTTTTGTCATGCTCTTTGGACGCATCGAAAGACGCGTCTTGCAGCGCGGCTAGGAGAGCGCGGATGCAGATCAACGGCAGAGACAGCAGCAGGTATCAGACCTTTACGCGACGCTCTGCGCTGCTCGCGGGGGTGCAGGCTGTTGCCTTCATCGTGCTTGCGGGGCGGATGTATTATCTGCAGGTACGAAAGAGCGACCAATACCGCATGATGGCGGAAGAAAACCGCATCGCCATGCGGCTTCTCGCGCCTCTGCGCGGCAATATCGTGGACAGGTTCGGCCGCGTTCTTGCGGGCAACCGCCAGAACTACCGCGCCATGATCATTGCGGAGCAGACGCCTGATGTTGAAGAAACGCTAAAGCGTTTTTCGCGCATCGTTCCTGTCGATGAGTTCCGGCACAAGCGCATCCTGCGCGACATTGCGCGTTCGCCGCGCTTCATGCCCGTCACGGTGGCGGAAGACCTTACCTGGGATCAGTTCGCGCAAGTAAACATCAATGAACCCGATCTGGCAGGCATTCTCCCTGATGTGGGCGAGACGCGCGACTATCCTTACGGCGAAGAATTCGCACATGTGCTTGGCTATGTCGCATCCGTATCGGAACGCGATCTTGAAAATGCACCGCGCGAGGATCAGCGTCTTTTGCGCCTGCCGGGCTTTCGCATTGGCAAGGAAGGTGTGGAAAAGACCTATGACCGTGAGCTGCGCGGTATGCCGGGTTCGAGCCATGTCGAGGTCAATGCCTATGGCCGCGTGATCCGCGAACTGTCAAAAGATCCGGGTAAGCCCGGCGGTGAAGTCGTGCTCACGCTCGATCTCGATGTGCAGCGCTTTGCATGGGAGAGGTTGCGCGGCGAAAGCGCGAGCGCGGTGGTGATGGATATTCATTCGGGCGATGTCATTTCGCTCGTCTCTGCGCCTGCCTACGATCCCAACCAGTTCAACATGGGCTATGGCACCGCTGAATATAAGGCGTTGCTCGAAAGTCCCTATCTGCCACTGATGAACAAGTCGCTGGCGGGCATGTATCCGCCTGGCTCCACCTTCAAGATGGTGGTGGCGATGGCAGCCGTGGAGGCGGGTGTGGACCCGTCGCATCGGGTTTCCTGTCCGGGCCACTATTCCCTTGGCAATCATGATTTTCATTGCTGGAAGAAGGGCGGACACGGCGCAGTCAATCTGCACGAAGCGCTTAAACATTCCTGCGACGTCTATTTCTATGATGTCGCGCGGCGCATCGGCATCACCGCGATTGCCGAGATGGCGCGCAAGTTCGGTCTCGGCCAGACCTATGATTTCGATGTGTCTGGTGAAAAGGCAGGGTTGGTGCCGACGCCCGAATGGAAGCGCGCGACGCGCGGCGAAGTCTGGCATCAGGGTGAGACCGTGATTGCCGGTATCGGGCAGGGTTATCTGCTCGCAACGCCGCTTCAGCTTGCCGTGATGACGGCGCGTATCGCCAATGGCGGGTTTGCGGTCACGCCCCGGCTGACACGGGCGATTGGCGGACAGTTGCTGCCCGTAAAGGAGCCGCCTCCGCTCAATGTAAGTGAGAGAGCCTTGCGCGCGGCGCAAAACGGCATGAACGCCGTTTCCAACGAGGCGGGCGGTACGGCCTATCGCTCGCGCATTGCCGAGCCGGGGCTTGAGCTTGCCGGCAAGACCGGCACAGCGCAGGTGCGCCGCATCTCCCGCGCCGAGCGCCTTTCGGGTGTTCTGCGCAACGAAGATATTGAATGGCGCCAGCGCGACCACGCGCTTTTCGTCTGCTACGCGCCCGTGCATGAACCGCGCTATGCCATGTCTGTCGTCATCGAGCATGGCGGGTCGGGTTCGGGTGCGGCGGCACCTGTGGCGCGCGACATCATGCGCGAAGTTCTCACCCGCAATCCCGCGCGCCCGCAGGCGCGGGGCAGGGTGCCGGGCGACAATAATTCGTCGAGGGCTGGCTGATGTTCGATCTGCGCCGTTTTACCGGACAGGAGATGCGTCTCACCGAGAAGCTTGCAGAGTTCAACTGGGCTTTTCTCCTGTTGCTCACGCTGATCGCCTCGATCGGGATTGCCATGCTCTATTCGGTGGCGGAAGGCAGCTTCACGCCCTGGGCGATGCGGCAAGCGGGGCGCTTCGCGGCTGGCGTCTGCATCATGATCGTGGTGTCGATGGTCGATCTTCGCCTGTGGATGCGTCTTGCCTATCCGCTTTACGCTGTTGCGCTCGTCATGCTGGTCGCTGTGGAAATCATCGGCTTTGTGGGCATGGGTGCCCAGCGCTGGCTCAATCTCGGCTTCATTTCCATCCAGCCGTCGGAAGTGATGAAGGTCACGCTCATTCTTGCGCTTGCCCGTTATTTCCACGGGCTCACGCTGGATGAGGTCTCGCATTTGCGCAACATGATTGTGCCGCTTATTCTCACCGTTGTGCCGGTGGGACTTGTCGTTTTACAGCCGGACCTTGGCACGGCGATCCTTCTGCTTGCATCGGGCGGGGTTCTGTTTTTCGTGGCGGGGCTTCGCTGGCGCTACTTCATCATTGCTGGCAGCGGCGTTCTCGCGGCCATTCCGATCATCTGGAGCCGGTTGCATGATTATCAGCGCAACCGCGTGCTGACCTTCCTTGAGCCGGAGCGCGATCCGTTGGGCACCGGCTATCACCTCATGCAATCGAAGATCGCGCTCGGCTCCGGCGGCGTGTTCGGCAAGGGGTTCATGGAGGGCACACAGAGCCAGCTCAACTTCCTGCCGGAAAAGCACACAGACTTCATCTTCACCATGCTGGGTGAGGAATTGGGGCTTGTGGGCGGACTTGTGCTGCTCACGCTCTATTTTGTGGTTTTGATGTTCTCGCTCAATGTGTCGCTGCAATGCCGCAACCAGTTCGGGCGGCTGCTCGCCATGGGCATTTCCATGATCTTTTTCTTCTACATCTTCATCAACGCGGCGATGGTGATGGGCCTTCTGCCCGTGGTGGGGGTGCCGCTCCCGCTGGTGTCCTATGGCGGCACGTCTATGCTCTCACTGATGTTCGCATTCGGCCTTCTGATGAGCGTCCATATTCACCGGCATCTGGAAATTTCACGCGGGCCCAGCGCCTTCTGGTAGGAGATTTCGGTCTTGCCCGGAAAGGGTGCAGGGGCCGCTAGACAGGCCGTCCATCCTTTGCTATAGGCAGCGCTCCCCACACAATTGGTGGGGCGGAGATGGTGGTTTCCACCGGTCGCTCAGGCGGCCCGGCGGGCGCATAGCTCAGTTGGTAGAGCAGCTGACTCTTAATCAGCGGGTCCAAGGTTCGAGTCCTTGTGCGCCCACCAAAATCCCCAGAAATCAGAAAACAGGCGGTCAGGTGTCGGTCAGGGCGATGTCGGCTGACCGTTTCGTGCCTCGCAGGCGGGGATCTCGCTCGCTCGCGTTCGCCATGCTTCTGACCAGCCCGCGCCATGCCCGATGCCGGGCATGATTCTCAGCGTGGCGCAGCCTTCCTCATTGAGCCTTGAGGCGATGGCCTGATTGATATCGGGCGGGACGACGGCGTCATCGCTTCCGACATAGTGTATCTGGGGCAGGCGGGTCAGCCGGGGCGCGTGGTCGGCCGGGTTGAGGGAGGCGCTGAGGGGCGTCACCTTGTGGTGTGTGGTGAAGGCTTCCGTGTCGAGCGGGGAGGCCACGGTTTTGAGCCATACTATGTCATCACGCCGTGCAGCGATGAGGGTGGCTACCGTCCCACCACCGGAATAGCCGACCAGCGCGAGGGTGGCAGCACCCGTCCTTTGCTTCAGCGTGTCGATGCTTGCATTGAGGGAGTCTATGACGGCTTCGCCATAGCGCCCGTCCGTCCACCATGTTTTCGTGCAGTTGCGTGCCGTCTCGCCACCCGCGAACTGGCAGGGGCGGGCGAGCCAGGCGACAGATGGTGCATCATCAGCGGCGGCAAGGCGGAGTGCTACCGGCTCAAGCGGCGTCGGGTCGGTGGAAGGTGTGTTTCGTGTACGCCATGCAAGGCCGTCGCCCTCGATATAAATGACCAGCAACGAGGTATCCGACGCGGCGCGCAGGCGGGCGTGAATATCGAAAGTGCCGGTTTCGATCAGAAGCGGCTGAAGCCCGCTCCCCCGCGCGATGTTATCGGCCTGCGCCGCGCGTTCCGCTGGCGGCGCGACGGTACAGCCGACGAGGTAAAGCATGAGGAGGCAAAAAAGGGCGAGGTTGAGGCGCATCTGATCTGCTCAAAAAGAAACACGGCTCTGGAGTGAACCAGAGCCGTACTTTTTTGTGTAGCGAAACCGGATCGCAAATGGTGTGTCAGGCACCGGCGGACTGGTGGGAACCCTCTCTGCGCGAGCGGGGCTTGCCGGCCATATGCTTGCCAGCACCAGGCTTTCCAGACCGTCCAGCGCCGTCACGCTTCGGGCCGCCATCACGCTTCTGGCCACCTTCGCGCTTCGGGGCGCCGTTGCGTGCTGTCTCGCCGCCCTTCGGCTTGCCGAAATGGCGACGCTTGCCCGGCTGGGCATCGCCCCCCTTGCGACGGTTGGGGCGGCCAGCACCCGGACGGGAAGGGGTGTAAGCGGGCACTTCAATCTGCTCGCCCAGCCATTCCGTCGTATTAACAACGGTGAGCGGGCGCTTTGTCAGCCGCTCGATGCTTCTCAGATGGCCACGTTCGGCTGCATCGCAGAAGGAGACGGCGATACCGCTGCGCCCTGCACGCGCGGTGCGGCCAATGCGGTGAACATAGCTCTCCGGCTCGTTCGGCAGTTCGTAATTGATGACATGGGTGATGTCCGAGACATCAATGCCGCGCGCGGCGATATCCGTTGCCACCAGAACGCGCGCCTTGCCATTGCGGAAATTGTCGAGCGCGCGCTGCCTTGCGCCCTGCGACTTGTTGCCGTGGATCGCCTCTGCGGCGACGCCCGACTTTTCAAGCTGCTCGCTGACGCGATTGGCGCAATGTTTCGTCCGTGTGAAGATGATGACGCGGGAAAGGTCTGCGTCATCGAGAAGTTTGGCAAGTAGCTCGCGCTTGCGCTTTCCATCCACATGAAGAACGCGCTGGTCGATCCGGTCAACGGTCACGACTTCCGGCGTGACTTCCACGCGCACGGGATCGCTGAGGATTTCGGCGGCGAGATGCTCGATGCTTTTCGGCATGGTGGCCGAGAAGAGAAGCGACTGGCGCTCTTTGGGCATGGCGGCGACGATCTTTGTCACGTCACGCACAAAGCCCATATCGAGCATGCGGTCGGCTTCATCAAGCACGAGCAGAGAGGTGCGGCGGAGATCGACATGCCTCTGGTTCATCAGGTCGAGCAGGCGACCGGGCGTAGCAACGAGAATATCGACGCCGCCCTGCATGGCGCGCACCTGACGGAACTGGTTCACACCGCCGAAAATGGCCGTGTGGCGCAGCTTCAGGTGGCGACCATAGGTTTCGATGCTCTTTGCGATCTGCACGACGAGTTCGCGTGTCGGTGCCAGGATGAGTGCGCGGGCCTGCTTCGGCTGGCGCTTCTCAAACACCGCAGCAAGCTGCTGGAGGATGGGAAGGGTGAAGGCGGCTGTCTTGCCGGTGCCCGTCTGGGCGAGGCCGAGAAGGTCCCGACCATCAAGAAGGGCGGGAATCGACTGGGCCTGAATGGGGGTCGGATGGGTGTAACCCGCGTCCCCAAGGGCGCGGATGAGCGGTTCGGCAACGCCGAGATCCGCGAAAGTCTTTTCAGTCATTTAAAAGGTCTGCTCTCAAGTCAACGCCTTGCGCCGACCACCATGGCCGGAACTTTAACGCGGGGTCTTGCCGCGTTCCAACGCGCTTGGAATCGGGAAGGGAGTGAATTGTTTCGGGATCAAGCGGTGCCGAGGCAGCGCGAAGCGCGCACACGAGAACAATCGCCGTTCACATGGGCCTTTTCCTGTAGGATGTCAAGAAAGAAGCGGGAGAGGGGCGGGAAGCGTTCCCGCGCGGATTGTCGCGGCGGACGGCGAGGGGCATCATCAATGCCTCATTTTCCGAGGGTGGCCGATTCGATGATTACTGCCTATCTCCCCGCGAATGGCATGTTGCGCCCCGTTTCCGTGGCGCGGGGCGAGGCCATTCCGCAAGGCACTGTCTGGATCGACGCGCTGCTGCCGGATGATGATGATCTCACCTTTCTCGACAGGGCGCTCAACCTGGATGTGCCGACGAAAGAGGATATGAACGAGATCGAAATGTCGAGCCGTCTCTATCAGGAGGGGGATGCGCTCTACATGACGGCGACGATGGTGTGTCAGGCGGATACGCCGGAGCCGAGCATCGTGCCTGTGACTTTCGTTCTCTCCGATCACCGGCTTCTCACATTGCGCTATGCGGAGCCGACGCCGTTTCGTCTTTATGCGGCGCAGGCGCAGCGACATGCCGTTCCATGCGCGGGGGGAGAGGAGGTTCTGGCGGGCCTGCTCGATGCGATCGTTGACCGTCTGGCAGACCTTCTGGAGCGGGTGCAGGGGGATGTTGAAAGCATCTCTCACGAGATTTTCAAACCCAAGGGCACAGCGAAACGCGATTATTCCGATATCATCGCGCGTATCGGCCGGGCGCATTCGCTGACATCGCAGGTGAAGGAAAGCCTTGTCAGTTTCGGCCGGCTCGCGGGCTTTGTTGCACGGCCGACCGAGGTGAAACTGTCGAAGATCGCGGATCACGGCTTCAAGACCTTCACGCGCGACGTGACGGCGCTTGGCGATCACGCGGCCTATCTTGCGAACAACATCAACTTCCTGCTGGATGCAACGCTTGGCGTCATCAACAACGAGCAGACGGGCATCATCAAGATTTTCTCCGTTGCTGCCGTGGTCTTTCTGCCGCCCACATTGATTGCGAGTATTTACGGCATGAATTTCGAGGTCATGCCGGAGCTTTCTTTCGCTTATGGCTATCCGATTTCGCTCGGTGTCATGGTGCTCTCGGCCATTCTTCCCTATCTCTTTTTCAAATATCGCGGCTGGCTATGAGCGGTACACGCACGGAATGGATCTGGATTCGTCATGCGCCGGTGCAGGGGCAGGAGAGCCGGTATTATGGCCGTCTCGATGTCGCGCCGGAGCCTGTGGACCCCGCGCTTGCGGCGGCTATCGGACGGCGGCTTCCGCCTGTTGCGGTCTGGCTCTGCTCGCCGCTCACGCGGACGCGCGTGACGGCGCTTGCGCTCCGGTCAGGTGTTGATCCGGTGGCGGTCAGCGATTTCACCGATCAGAATTACGGGCTGTGGCAGGGGCGAAGCTATAATGATGTCTTTGCCGCCAACCGCACGCTCGACTGGGCCTGGCCGGCCGAGATCGTGCCACCGGAAGGCGAGAGTTTTGTCGATATGGCGACCCGTGTTTATGACGGGGTGCGGCGGCTGACCGAGCATTATGCCGGGCATACGATTGTCTCGGTTGCGCATGGTAATGTTATTCGCGCGGCGATTGCGCTGGCACTCGACATCGATCTTGCAACGGCGTTGCGGATTGATGTTGCGCCGCTCTCGATCACGAAGCTCGGACATCGCGTGGTGGATGGCGCGTCGCAATGGAGCGTCGGCTGCATCAACCACGAAGTGAGCGCGTGAGGGCTCAGCCCTTGCGGGCTTCTGCTTCCCAGAGCGAGACGACTTTCGCGATGTGGTTTTCCATTACTTCCAATGCCTGCACGACAAGGCCGATGCGGCGACCCGTCATCTCCTGATAGGAGGTGGCCATGAATATGCCACTCGCATGGGTTTCGATCTCGTCGCAGAGATCGGCATCCGCGCCGCTATGGCGCAGCGTTTCGGCAATCTCCTGAAGCCGGGTCGCGGCGTGGCGCGTGTCTTCTGCGGCGCGGTTTGCAGCTTCCGCCACGCTTGCGAGGTCGTCATGGGGCAGGGCGGTGCGCGGTTCGCCCGGCTTGATAGCCGCGATGGCGGCACGCGCCTCGCCCATGGCGCGGCGCATCTCCTGCATTTCGTGATAGAGGAAGCCGAAGCGGGCTTCCGCCGCCGTTTCCCGCGCGAGGTCGTAGAGTCGCGTGATGGAGGAAATCACTTCCTGCGTATCGGCGGCACGGTGGCGGCGGGCAAATTCTTCCAGAAACCAGCGGCCTTTCGGTGTCGAAAGGACGGCCTCCCGGATGGCGTCATATTCATCCTGATCGATCTGGCTGGCGGCGTCGGTCATCACTGGCTCCGGGGCATGGGAGGCGCCATTATCCCGTGCATTCGTTTCCCATTCGTTGCACCCCGTTAAGCGCTTGCCGCGCGGGCGGGGACGTGCGAGGGAAAGAGCATTCACCCATCAGAGCAGGGCAGACGCGTGCAGCTTCCGATCGATATTGAGAGCATCAAGGGCTTCATGGATGCAGAAGAGGGCCGGGCGCTTCATGAGGCGGCGCTGGAGGCCTCGCGGCTTGGGCCGGTGCTCGAAATCGGCTCCTATTGCGGCAAGTCAGCGGTCTATATCGGCACAGCCTGCCAGAAGAATGGGGCGGTTCTCTATGCGCTCGACCATCATTATGGCTCGGAAGAAAACCAGAAGGGCTGGGAGCATCATGACGAGACGCTCTATGACCCGGAAACGGACCGGCTGAACACCTTTCCGCTCTTCCGCCGTACGCTGCGCCTGGCGAAGCTCGAGGATACGGTGGTGCCGCTTGTCGCGCCCTCCGAAGTTGTTTCGAAGGGCTGGATGACGCCGCTTTCGATGGTGTTCATCGATGGCGGGCATGGCATGGAACCGGCGATGACAGATTACCGCCTCTGGGCGCCGCGCGTGATGCCGGGAGGCATTCTCGCGATCCATGATGTTTTCCCGGACCCGAAAGATGGCGGTCGCCCGCCTTACGAGATATACAAACTGGCGCTGGCGTCCGGGCTTTTCGCAGAAGAGCGTGTGGTGAAGAG
>NZ_JBATWS010000324.1:0-1891 GCF_049672805.1 Parvibaculum sp. | reverse complement strand
CTGCGCGGCCTGCGCTGGCAGGACGTGGATTTCGAGAAGGGATTCATCTACGTGCGCCAGCGCGCCGACGCCTACAACCAGATGGGCGAGCCGAAATCGCGCGCGGGGTATCGCGACATCCCGGCCGGGCCGATGGTGCTGAACGCCCTGCGCCGCTGGAAGCTGCGCTGCCCGAAGAGCGACCTCGGGCTGGTGTTCCCCGCGCCGCGCGGCGGCGTTCTCCAGCACACCAACACGCAGTCCCGGTTCCGCAAGCTGCAGGAGCAGGTCGGCGTGAAGCTGCGCTGGCACGACCTGCGCCACTTCGCCGTTTCGCTCTGGATCGAGCAGGGCTTCTCGATCAAGGAGGTGATGACCTTTGCGGGCCATTCCTCGATCCAGATGACCATGGAGCGCTACGGCCACCTGTTCCCGTCGCCCGACCACCAGAACGCCATGGCCGAGGTCGAGGCCAAGCTGCTGGGGTGATCGATTCCGAGTGGCGAGATTGCTGTGCAGCAACTAACCTGCTGACATGCAGATCAATTTGACCCGCTATCAGATCCTCGAATACGCCGGCAAGTATGTCTACGATGCCGATGATGTTCTCGGTGCCCGCATGGAGGCCGCGGCAAGACGCGGATATATGACGCGGGACGACCTGATCGCCGTGGCGCGATGGAAATGGCGTGGTGGCCGTACGCGCCAGCTCTGCGGCCAGAACACAGAGGCCGAGGTCGAGGAAATCACGCGGGTGTCGTTCGCGGCCGAATCCGAACGGCTACGGATTGGCTCCTTGCTCGCGCTCCGCGGGGTTCAGTGGCCCATGGCGAGCGTGATCCTGCATTTCGCCTTTCCGGACCGCTATCCGATCCTCGATGTGAGGGCGATGAACACGGTCGGGGGATCGACGCTCTATACCTTCGAGAAATGGCTGGAATACCTCCAGCTCTGCCGAGCGACGGCCGAGAGGTACGACATCACCATGCGCACGCTCGACAAGGCTCTCTGGGCTTTCGACAAGGGCGCGGCATGACTTGGGCCCCGAAGGAAGTGCTGGCTGACTTCGCCACAGTCGCCCGTCTGGCGGGGGTGTCGCTGACGCAAGGCGACATCCGTTTGGAAGAACTGCCCGCGCCCCACACCCCGCCCGCGCGCCTGCCGGCCGGTCACATGGCGGTCTATGTTTTCAGTTTCGGCGCCGACGTGCTGAAGGTCGGGAAGGTCGGCCCCAAGAGCCAGGCGCGCTACACCAGCCAGCATTACAATCCCGGCAGCTCCCAAAGCACGCTCGCTGCTTCGATGATCGCGGATGCCGAATGGCTCGGATTGGGCGAAACAGAGCGCGCCGGCATCGGAAGCTGGATCCGGTCGAACGTGGATCGCGTCAACGTTCTGATCCCGGCCCCTCACGGGATTCCGGTTCTGACGCTCTTGGAGAGCTTCCTGCAGTGCCGCCTTCGGCCGCGATACGAAGGCTTCAGGAGCCAGCGAGGATGACTGGCAATCCGGATTCCCGTTCATTCCCAATGGTTTGCGTCTGCTCCGTGCGACACGTGAATGACGTTGCGAGCCCGAAAATCGTCTAAGTGCCGGATTTCACAAAGCTATTCCGAGCGCCTCGGGTTGCCTCATAACCTGAAGGTCGCAGGTTCAAATCCTGCCCCCGCAACCAAATTCATAACCGCCAGATCCTTCGGACTGGCGGTTTTTTGTTTTTGATGGGGTATGCCGGGCTGTGTTCAGCCGTTGGATTGCGTGGCGGACTCTGCCTTGAAGGAGAAGCTTGCGGCGATCGGGTAGTGGTAGGAGGGGAAATTGCCGTCCTTGTTGAAGGTCACGATCTCGGCCGTCTGAACAGCCAACGGCCCGGAGAAGAATATCCGGTCGTTTCGTTCGCTTCCCGATATGT
>NZ_JBATWS010000323.1:0-7331 GCF_049672805.1 Parvibaculum sp. | reverse complement strand
GCCGCGCCCCGTGCGCATTGTCACGGATGATGGCGCGGAAGAAGTGCTCAATGCAGGCGTCGTCGCCATTGCCAATGGCAAATATTTCGGCGGCGGCATGTTCATTGCGCCCATGGCCGAACCCGATGACGGGCTTTTCGACGTGATAATGATGCGCAACACGACACTGCTCAACATGCTGAAAAACTCGGGCGCGATGCGCGAGGGCACGCATCTCGAAAGCCCGCTCGTCACCCATCGCCGCGCGCGCTGGGTGGAAGCAACGCCGGTTGGCCCCGAACCCATGTTGCTGGATGTGGATGGCGAAGCGCCGGGGCGGCTGCCCGCGCGCTTTGAAATCATTCCCGGCGCGATCACGCTGCGCTGCTGACAGGCGAACGGACAGGAAAAACGAATATGACAATCGACCGCACAACATTGCGCTGGAACGGCTGGGGCCCGACGAAGCAGGAAAACCCGCTGCCTGCGGACTCACCCAAATGGAAATGGGTCGAGGAAGTGCTCGGCATGAGCCACCTGCCCTCCACCCCACCCGTGCCGCTACAGGATATTTGCCTGCCCCATTGCCGCCTGTCCGGCGCCATACAGGAAAAGCTGCGCGGCATTGTCGGCGAGGATCAGCTTCGCACCGATGATTACGAACGCGCCTTCCACGCGCGCGGGAAGAGCTATCACGATCTGCTTTATGTGCGCGCGGGTCGCCTTGATGTGGCACCTGATGCCGTTATTTATCCGCGCAATGCCGACGAGGTGCTCGCGATCGTGCAGCTTTGCGCACAGGAAGACATAGCACTCGTGCCCTATGGCGGCGGCTCATCCGTGGTGGGCGGCGTCAACGCGGTCGCAAAATCGCTGGGCGGGGCGGTGCTGACACTCGACACCACGCTGATGACGCGCATCATCCAGATCGACAAGGTGTCGATGACCGCGCGCATTGAGGCCGGTATCTACGGACCGCACCTCGAAGAACAGTTACAGGCGCATGGCGTGACGCTCGGCCACTATCCGCAGAGCTTTCCTCTTTCCACTCTTGGCGGCTGGATTGCCGCGCGCGGCGCCGGACAGCAATCCAACCGCTACGGCAAGGCGGAAAAGTGGCTTGTCTCGGCAAAGCTTGCTACACCAAAAGGCTTCTGGACGACAGAAGCAACGCCCGCTTCCGCCGCAGGCCCGAACCTCAACCAGCTTGTCGCCGGCTCCGAAGGCACGCTTGGCGTGATCGTGGAAGCAACGGTGAAGATCCACGAAGTGCCCGCGCGAAAGGACTATCGCGGCTATCTCTTCAAGACATTCGCCGCCGGTGTGGAAGCAGCGCGGCGCATCAACCATGCGGATATTCCCGTTGCCATGGTGCGCCTCTCCGATGCGCCGGAAACCTATTTCTTTCAGGCCTTCTCCTCCTCAAACGCAGATGGCCTGAAAGCGCGGCTGCAACGCGCCTATCTCAAGATGAAGGGCTTCCCCGAAACGCCCTGCCTCATGCTGATCGGCCATGAAGGCGCGAAGGAAACCGTCATCTGGGCGCAGGAGCAGACGGAAGAAATCTGCAAGCGTCAGGGCGCGCTTGCACTCGGCACCGGCCCCGGGCGGCACTGGTATCACGGGCGCTTCAACAGCCCCGCGATACGCGATCCGATGATGGACCGGGGGATTGGTGTCGATACGCTCGAAACATCGACGCGCTGGTCGAACATCGCCAATCTGCACGAGAAGGTGACGACGGCGATTTCGGACGCCATCTCGTCGCATTTGCCGGAGCAACATGCGCGCGGGCTCGTGCTCGCCCATGTGAGCCACTCCTATCCGGACGGCGCAAGCCTCTATTTTACCTTCATCTTCCCGCGCCAGCTCGACCGCGAGGTCGAACAATGGCTCGCGATCAAGCGAGCTGCCTCTGACGCAATTCTGATGAATGGCGGCACGATCAGCCATCACCACGGTGTCGGCACGGATCACGCGCCCTGGCTGCCGGAGGAAAAGGGCGAGATCGGCATGTCGCTGCTCAAGGCAACCAAGCGGGAGCTTGATCCGAAAGGCGTGATGAATCCGGGAAAGCTTTTCGGCTGACCGCCTGACTCATCAGGCTTCCTCTCTGGCTTCAGCTGCCATCTCCGCGACCATCTTCCGCGCCATGTCGATGGCGGTCGGGAAGTCCGGCGCGCGGGTAACGCGGGCGAGCACGCCCATATCGCCAAGCACGCGCGCGGGCTGCGGCTGAAGTGCGGTGATGATGACCTTCGTGCCTTTCCGCTCGCACCGATCGATCATGCTGCTGAGTGCAGACACGCCCGTCGCATCAATGATCGGCACGGCACGCATGCGAACGATAAGCACCTTTGGTGTTGCGCCAATCCGGTCCAGCGTTTCGCCAAGCCGCATGGCAACACCGAAAAAGAACGGCCCGCGAATGAGGCTCGCCGCCACGCCATCCGGCAGGTCATATTCCTGCATCGGCACGAAGTCGCGCGGCGCGTCATCCGCCACGTCTTCTTCAACAAGATTGAGATGCGCCTGCACCTCCACCGCCTCTGACATGCGGTGCATGAAGAGAACGGCGGCAAGCACCACACCAACCTCAATGGCCACGGTGAGATCGACAAGAATGGTGAGCGCGAAGGTGAGGATCAGCACCGCCTTGTCACCCATCGGCGCGCGCATCATGTGCCGGAACTTTTCAATCTCGCTCATGTTCCAGGCAACGATGAGCAGCACCGCAGCCAGCGCCGCAAGCGGAACATATGTCACAAGCGGCCAGGCGAAGGCCATGAAAATGAGAATGAAGACCGCGTGCAGCATGCCCGCAACCGGTCCATGCGCGCCCGCGCGAATATTCGCCGCCGTGCGCGCAATCGCCCCTGTGGCAGGAAGCCCGCCCACCGCCGCTGACGCACAATTCGCAATGCCTTGCGCCACAAGCTCGCTGTTCGAGCGGTGACGCCGCCCCGTCATGCTGTCGGCAACCATGGCAGAGAGAAGCGATTCAACACCTGCAAGAAAAGCGATGGTGAAGGCGCTCGGAAAGAGCGTGATGATCCGCTCCATCGTAATTTCCGGGAAGGCCGGAATGGAGAAGCTCGGCTCAAGCCCGGCAAAGCGCGTACCGATCGTGTCTGTCGGCAAGGCAAAAAGCCAGACGAAGAAAGACGCAAGCACCACCGCGATCAGAAAGCCCGGCCAGTTCGGGCGGGTGCTGCGCAGCCAGACAATGAGCGCAAGCGCGCCAAACCCCACCACAAGCGTTTGCGGCGAGATCGTGCCGATTGCACCGGCAAGCGCCGGTATCTTGTCGAGAAAGGCGGCTGGCTCATTCTCGAGCGCAATGCCGAAGAAATCCTTGATCTGGCTTGTCGCGATGATAACGGCGATGCCCGCCGTGAAGCCGGTGACCACGGGTTCGGGAATATATTTGATGAAGGAGCCGACACGGAGAAACCCTGCGCCGATAAGCATGATGCCCGCCATTGCGCTTGCAAGCACCAGCCCGTCATAACCGTGAACCGCAATGACGTTGAAAACGACGACGACAAAAGCGCCGGTCGGCCCACCGATCTGGAAGCGGCTGCCGCCAAAGGCGGAGATGAGGAAGCCCGCCACAATGGCGGTCATCAACCCCTTGTCGGGCGTTGTGCCGCTGGCAATGGCGAGCGCCATGGAAAGCGGCAGCGCGACGATGGCAACAGTCAGCCCTGCGATAAAGTCAGCGCGGAACTGCGCGAACCCGTAGCCTTCCCGCAGGACGGTAACGAGTTTGGGGATGAAAAGCTGTGACGATGACGCCTTGCCGCCTGTGGCCAATTCCTTTTGCCCCTCAGTCTTGCTCCAATAATTTGCGAAGTTCAGCTTTCGCGATCTTTTCCAGCGTCGAGCGCGGCAACTCGGAAACAATCCGAATTTCGCGCGGGCGCTTGAAATCCGCAAGTCCCTTGAGGCAGGCGGCTTCCACCTTCTGAACAAGGTCGGCGGGCGCGGCCTTCTCCCCGCCCGGCACCAGCAGGAAGGCGACCGGCACTTCATCCAGCATCGGATCGCGCTTGCCGACCACCGCGCATTCCTGAATGCCCGGCACGCTCATGATAACGCGCTCGATCTCGGATGAGGCGACATTTTCACCGCCCACTTTCAACATATCCTTGTCGCGATCCGCAAAGGAAATGAAGCCGTCTTCGCCAGGCGTCACACGGTCGCCGGTAATGAAATAGCCCTGCTCGTCAAAGCTCCCGGAGGTTGCTTTCTCATTGTTGAGATATTCGAGAAAGAGCGAGAGGCCCGGCACACCGCGCACAAGAAGATTGCCCGTCTCGCCGGGGCCAACCGGCGCACCATTATCGTCCAGAATTGCGATTTCATAGGCAGGCGAAGGCTTGCCGATGGACATGGGCCGGTTGGGCAGATGGACATTACCGACAATGCCGTGGGTGATGGTTTCCGTCATGCCCCACCAGCCAATCGTCTTCACACCGAAATGGTCGTCGGTGGGTGGCGAGGAAATGCCGTTCCCCCAATAGCGATAGGAATGGGAGGCAGGTTTTTCCTGCCCCATCAGCGCGCGCACGCAGAAAGGCACCATGGATGTCCATGTGCAGCCCCGGCGCAGCGACACATCCCAGAAACGCGAAGCAGAGAAGCGGGGCTGGAGAACCACCGTTGCGCCCACCCAGAGCGCCGCCAGAACCGAATAGGCCTGCGCGTTGGTGTGGAAGAGCGGCAAATAGGTGAGATGCACATCCGAGGGCCGAAGGTCTTCATGCAGCGCGCAAAGCTTTGCACCCCAGAGCGCATTGGCATGTGTCCAGACCACGCCCTTTGGCCGCGAGGTCGTACCGGACGTGTACTGAATACCGACAGGCAACATCGGATCAGCCGGGCGCAGCGGCGCATCACCTGCATCGCCATAAAGGCCCGCAAAGCTTTCTGATGCAGGCGGCATAGTGCCCGCCTCCGGCGCAGCGCCATTATCCGTGTCAGTCACGGCAAGCCATTTGATGCCCGCGCAGGAAGCTGCAACGAGCGAGGCAAAGCGCGGCTGCGTGATCGCGCCGACAACTTCCGCATGGCTGCTGAAATAGGTGAGGTCATCGGCCACCGAGCGCGCATTCGTGGTAACGGCAACAGCACCGAGATGCGCGCAGGCATACCAGGCAATCAGGCTTTCAGGACAGTTGTCGAGATGGACCAGCACGCGTTCGCCGCGCTTCACACCGCGCCTTGCAAGCCCTGCTGCCACCTGCCGCACTTCATGTTCGAAGCGGGCATAGGACCAGATGCGCGGTTCTCCCTCAAAAGGCTCCCAAATGAGAAAGGGATGCTCAGGCCGCGCCTCGGCATGGACGCGCAGAAGATGCGGCACGTCGAAATTCGAAAAGGGATGGACGAGCGGCGAGCGCAGCGCGGGCATGGGAGCCTCCGGGGAAGTTTCTGATGTTCTTTTCTGTCCTATAGCGCATGGAAGCACCTCATGCCATTCCCGCGGCTGAAGAGGCAAAACCTCTCCGAAAAGAAAAAAGGGCGGCACACCCGGCGCCGCCCTTCTTCCCGTCCCTGTCGGCTTTCGCTCAGACCAGCGCTTCCTTCAGTGCCTTTGCCGCCGCCTTGACCGCTTCACGCGAAACATCAAGCACGCCCTGCAGATTGAAGAAGCCGTGGATCATGCCTTCATAATTGACATATTCGACATCCACCCCGGCCTTCTTCAGCGCGTCTGCGTAAGCCTTGCCTTCATCGCGGAGCACATCATACCCCGCCGTCACCACATAGGCAGGCGGCAGGCCGGCGTGTGATTCCGCCTGAAGCGGCGCCGCATAAGGATGCTTCGGATCAGCGCCCGCGCTCACCACATAATGGTTCCAGAACCAGTCCATGCCATCCTTTTCAAGGAAATGACCTTTCCCGAAATCCTTGTAGGACTGCGTATCGGACGGTGCATCCGTGACCGGATAGATGAGAAGCTGGAATGCGATCTGCGGCCCCTTCTCCGCCTTTGCGCGAAGGCAGACGGCGGCAGCAAGATTGCCGCCCGCGCTGTCGCCCGCAACAGCGATGCGGTTCGGATCGACATCAATCTCGGACGCATTCGCCTCCACCCAGCAGGCCGCTGCATAGGCATCATCAATCGCTGCAGGGAAAGGGTGCTCCGGCGCCAGGCGGTAATCCACCGCAATCACCTTGCAGCCTGCTTCATTGGCAAGCGTGCGGCAGAGCGCATCATGGGTTTCAAGATCGCCAATGACCCAGCCACCGCCATGATAATAGACAAGCACGGGGCCCTTGCCGCCCCCGGCAACCGGCGTGTAGATGCGTACGGGAATATCCCCGCCCGGCCCCGGGATGGTCCGATCCTCAACCTTGCCGATGGGCACGTCCTGACGATCCAGCATGCCGCCCATGGCGCGATACATTTCGCGCGCACCTGCAGGCGGCAGATCAATCATGCGCGGCGCATCAGGATTGGCCGCAAGCTGGTCAAGCAGCGCTTTTGCTTGTGGATCGAGTGACATATCGAGGGACCCTCCGCCTTTCATTTTTATTGCGAAGTCCCTTTTAGCGGCCCCTGACGGGACGCGCCAAGCGCCAAATGCCCTTCAGCCTAGTGCAAAACCTCTCCGCTGCGGGTGCGGCGACCTTCCACCATGTCTTCCACAACCACACGCAGCGCCCGCCACGCATCGGCGCGCATCTTCTCGCCAATCTGCTCAAGCTCGCACACCGCCGTATCCGCATAGGAAAGGGCCTTGCGGCCATGCGTATCGACCATATAGGCGGCGAGGAGGTTGATTTCGTGGTCGGTGATCATTGTTGGGGTCTCCCGGTGAACTGGTTTTGCGGAAGACGGTTGCAACCGCCGGACCAGACGCCACGCGGGAAAAATATCTAACAAAATCAATAGCTTGCGATTACGTCCGGGCGGAGCGGAAACCGCCATCGGCAAGGATTGCCGGAAGCTCCTGCCGCCGGGCGGCAATTTCAGCCCCCGCGCGGCCTAGCCCGCAAAGCCGCCCGCATCGAGGAAGGCTTGTTCCTCCGGCGTCGTCTCCCGCCCGAGCACCCCGTTGCGGTGCGGGAAGCGGCCGAAGCGGCGGATGATGTCGGCATGCTCATCCGCAAAGCGCATCGTCTCGGGATCATCAAGGCGCTGCGCGAAATAGACGAGGCCGCGTTCCTGCGCGGCGAGGTCTTCTGAATGCATATAGGGCATGTAGAACCATTTGCGCGCCGCGAGAGGCGTTTCCACATCGAAGCGGCGGCGCACGGCCTCATCTGCCAGCGCAAGCGCCTTTGCGTCCTGAGCGAAGGCGCGGTGATCATTCCGCCAGAGATTGCGCGAGAACTGATCG
>NZ_JBATWS010000322.1:0-2185 GCF_049672805.1 Parvibaculum sp. | reverse complement strand
CCTGGCGTGTTGCGGCTTGCTTCCAGACGCACGAAACGCTCCAGCACATGCTGGCGCTGGTCTTCGGGAATGCCGGGACCATGATCCGTAACGGAGAGCGCAACACTCTTCACGCCGCGCGACATCTCCGGCACGGCGGCGATTTCGATTGTACGCGGCCCTTCAGGGTCAGTCGGCAAGCCATGCTTGATCGCATTGTCGAGCAGATTGGCGACCGCCTGAGACAGCAATTCGCGCGTACCCCAGATCATCAGCTTTTCCGGCACATCAAGCGAAAGCTTGATGTCGTGTTCTTCCGCCAGCGGTTCATAAAGCTCAGCGGCATCATGCAGTGTCGTACTCAGATCAACCCAGGACATGGAATCGCGCAGCGAGCCTGCCTCTGCGCGCGCGATCATCAGCAGTGCATTGAAAGTGCCAAGCAGATTATCTGCTTCCGCAATCGTCTTTTCGAGTGCAAGCCGGTAGTCATCGGCGGATGCTTCCTGCATCAGCGTCACTTCAAGGCGGTTACGCAACCGGTTGAGGGGGCTTCGCAGATCATGGGCGATGTTGTCCGTCACCTGTCTCATGCCGGTCATCAGCGCCTCGATCTGGTCGAGCATCGCGTTGAGGTTGCGGCCAAGCTGATCGAGTTCATCACCCGTTCCTGCAATCGGCAGGCGCTGCGAAAGATCGCCGCCCATAATGTCGAGGCTCGAGCGATTGATTTCGTCCACGCGCGCCAGCATGTTGCGGCTCATGAAGAGACCGCCAACAAGCCCCAGCGCCACGGTCAGCCCGATCGCCCAGATCAGCGCATTGGTGATGAGATTTTCGATCTCGCGCCGCTCCTGCACGTCGCGGCCCACGAGAAGATAGAAGCCTTCCTGCAGATAGAAGGCGCGTGCGCGCGCGGCCTTCACCTCCGTCCCGTCCAGCGTCTTGCGATTATAGTCGAAGTCGAACCAGCCATCCGGCCCCGGCTCCACCTGCGGGCGCGCATCAAGCGTGCCTGCAAGCACACGGCCTGCGGGATCGAGAACGAGATAGAGGCTTGATCCGGGATCGCGCGAACGCTGGATAACGGTGTGGACGAGAAGCGGCAAGCCGCCCTGCCGGTATTGTTCGGCAAGGCCGCCAATTTCCGCTTCCACCGCTTCGTCGGTCTGGCGCGCAAGAAAGCCTGCCGTGTTCCAATAGACATAGGCAAGCAGCGTGATCGCGGAAGCGGCGAAGAGTGCGAGATAGATAACCGCGAGGCGGAAGGTCGAGGTGCGAAGAAGGTTCGAGACTGTCGTCTGGGGCTGGTTCATGGGCGGCATATGGCCGGACCGGTCGCGGTAGCGAAGCGATTGACTCTCGCGGCGCGGCGCATGGTCCTCCCCCTTTCCTCGCCCGGCCGCCTAATCTGCGGCCCGCAGCGAGTATCCCGCACCGCGCACCGTGTGCAAGAGCGGCTGCTCGAAATTCTTGTCGATCTTCGCCCGAAGCCGCGAAATATGCACGTCGATCACATTGGTTTGCGGGTCGAAATGATATTCCCAGACATTTTCGAGCAGCATGGTGCGCGTCACCACCTGGCCTGCATGTTTCATCAGATACTCAAGCAGGCGGAATTCGCGCGGCTGAAGATCGATCTCCTGCCCGTCCCGCGTCACCTTGCGGGCCAGCAGGTCGATTTCGAGATCACCCACCTGTAGCCGCGTGCGCACCTGATCGGGGTTGGAGCGGCGCACCAGCACCTCTATGCGCGCGAGCAGTTCTGCAAAGGCATAGGGCTTGGTCAGATAGTCGTCACCGCCTGCCTTCAGCCCCTTGATGCGATCATCCACTTCGCCAAGGGCGGAGAGGAACAGCACGGGCGTGCGAACGCCTTCCTCGCGCAGCGTCTCGACAACGCTGAGGCCGTCGCGCTTGGGCAGCATCCGGTCCACGATCATCACGTCGAATGTGCTGGAAAGGGCGAGCGTCAGTCCCTCCTCGCCATCGGCAGCATGGTCCACGATGTGTCCGCTCTCGCGCAGGCCTTTCACCACATAGGCCGCCGCTTCCAGATCATCCTCGATCACCAGAATGCGCATCGTCTCATCGCCTCCGTACTGCCGTCAGATGGACGGGCGGGGTGGCTCGCGCCGCGCCGGTGCCGCGGGGGATGAGCCCCGGCAGGCGCGAGCCCGCGGTCCTTTCACCCAAAGGGGTCGGG
>NZ_JBATWS010000321.1:0-11856 GCF_049672805.1 Parvibaculum sp. | reverse complement strand
GCGTGAACTTCTGACGGATAAGGCGGGTGGCGCTCTCAGGCGAGCGCCATCCACCGCCGCATCACACGGCGCGCAAATTCTTCCTGCGCGGAAAGTGAGGCTTCGATCTGTGGTTCGATCAACGCTTCGATTTCCGCCCGGGGGACATCAAGCGATTTCGCCCGCAGGCTGGTCCAGCCATCAAGAATTGGCCGCGTCACTTCCAGATGAAACTGGAAGGCATAGGTCTTGTCGCCGATGCGGAAGGCCTGGTTGGGACAAGTCTCCCGCGTGGAGAGACGGAGAGCACCCTCCGGCAGATCGAATGTATCGCCATGCCAATGCATGGTGCAAAGACCGGGCGCTGCATCTTGAAGCAGGGGATCGCCTGTTGCGGCTTCTTCCCATGTCTGGGGCAGGAAGCCCCATTCCTCTTTCGTCTCCAGCCGCTCCATCATCCGATAGACAGGTGCCCCAAAGGCGCTCGCCACGATCTGCGAGCCTAGGCAGACGCCCATGACGGGCTTTCCCGCATCATGGAATTGCCGCACCAGTCGCTTGCTCTTCTCGATGAAGGGATAGCGATCCGCTTCATAAACGCCCATCACGCCGCCAAGCACGACAAGCGCATCGAACCCGTCCGGGCTTTCGGGCACATCGTGCTCCAAGCCTGTTGTCATGTCGCGGCGGTTCACAGTGTCGATCTGTGTGGCAGCTGCGCCTTGTCGCGTCGCTTCCTCCAGCAACACACCGGGCGGTGAATCGAGCGCATTGACGAGATAGAGAATATGCATCGAACTCTTCTTGTTCAGCTTGCGGGCACGATATGGCTGTCTGCCCGTTCGTTCAGCCTGTTTGTCAGGTCGCGAGTATCCCTGCGGAACTGATCTACAGCAAATGCGAGTGCGAAAACGCGCGACGTTTCGTCCGCCGCCATTTCGTCACTCGCCGGGTTTGCCCGAAATTTCTGAATGGTGGCGTCGAAGCCCTGCAACGCATTGCGAAGCGCCTCGTTCGGTGGCACGGGTCTGCGACGTTCCATCGCTTCTGCAAGCACCAGCAGATGGGCGGAAAGCGCCGGAAACAGCAGGTTGATGGCGGGTGACAGTTCCTGCCTTGCATGATCCGGCCATGCCCCGGCTGTCGCGCGACCGATCAGCAGAAGGTTGGTCCGAAGCCGCCGCACGGTGCGGAGCAGAGGCCCGGTTTCAATATCGGCCGCAAGATGTGCGCTGATTTCCTGCTTCGCTTCCCCGGCCAGCATTTCGGCCTGTGCGCTTGCGCGGCGAATGCGGCGGTTGAGAAGGAGCTTGTCGTCCTTGTCCCCGCCCTCACAGATTGCCTTGCGGTCAATCTCGATCGCCTCGGAAAAGAGCCGCAGCAATTCGGCGAGTTTCTGTGTCAGCGCAAATTCCGCCCGCGCCGGCAGCACGAAAAGCGCCACCGTCGCACCGATGCTGCTGCCAAGCAGGATTTCGAGCACGCGACCTATGGCGGCATCCACAGGATCAAGCGCGCTCTCGCCCACACCGATCAACATGATGGCCGCTGTCATAGGCGCCACCCGAAAGCGTGAACTGACACTCGCCGCATAGGCGAGGGGTGCCAGCGCAATGGCAAGCGCGAGGCCCGCCGCATAGCCATCAAGATGGAGAACCGCAACGCCGAAGCCCACCGCCGCGCCGAGCAATGTACCCGTCAGCCGGTCAAGGGCGGCCGCGAGTGAGCCGCCAACCGTGTTCTGCATGACGACAATGGCGGTGATGACGGCCCAATAGCCCTGTGGAAGAGAGAGCGAGACGGCGAGGAAATAGGAAACAAGCCCCGCCACGGCAACACGAACCGCGTAACGCAGGCCTGAACTTCTTATTGCCGGAATGTAATCCCTGACTTGCTCGATCAACCCTTCACCCTGCTCAGGCGTGGGCGAAACGGTCGCTCGCCCTCACCATCACATCAACAATGCCCGGTTCTGTCGCCGTGTGCCCGGCATCGGGCACAATGTGGAGATCGGCCTCCGGCCATGCTTTTGCAAGCTCCCACGCGGTAAACATTGGCGTCACAACGTCATAGCGCCCCTGGGCGATGACGCCGGGAATGCCTTTCAGCTTGTCCGCATTGCGGATGAGCTGATCCTGCGGCTCGAAAAAGCCCTTGTTCATGAAGTAGTGGCATTCGATCCGCGCGAAGGCGAGGGCGAAATGACCGTCTGCAAAGCGCTTCACACGCTCCGGGTCTGAATAGAGCGAGAGCGTCGTTCCCTCCCAGATGCTCCATGCCCGCGCGCAGGCAAGCCGCTCGGCTTCATTGTCGCCGGTGAGGCGCTTGTAATAGGCGGCCATCAGATTACCACGCTCGGCTTCGGGGATCGGTGCAATGAACTCCTCCCATGCGTCCGGGAAGATCGCGTCCGTGCCTTCCTGATAGAACCAGTGAAGCTCCCGCTCCCGCAGCGTGAAAATGCCCCGCAGGATGATCTCGGTCACGCGGTCGGGATGGGTCTGCGCATAGGCAAGCGACAGGGTGGAGCCCCATGAGCCGCCGCAGAGCTGCCATTTGTCGATACCGAGATGCTCGCGAATGCGCTCCATATCGGCGACCAGGTCCCATGTCGTGTTCTCGCGCAGCTCCGCATGGGGGGTGGATTTCCCGCAGCCCCGCTGATCGAACAGGATGATGCGATAGGCTTCCGGGTTATGCGTCCGGCGCATGGTGGGGTTCGAGCCGCCGCCCGGCCCGCCATGCACGATGATGACGGGCTTGCCCTTCGGATTGCCGCATTCCTCGAAATAGATTGTGTGCAAATCAGATACTTTGAGCGTCCCCGTCCGATAAGGCTCGATCTCGGGGTAAAAGCTGCGGCGGTCGGCGGTGCTGTCGGGCATGATCGGATCCTTGCGGGGGCTGGGCGGTGCGGAATCAACCCATTGAATATGCGATGAAAATTGCGATGGCGGCCAGCCGCGTGAGGCGTAGTTAACTAAATTTTTGTCTTTGGCTCGCCACTACTGATTGACCTTGGGGTCAAGCTGGCTACTATATCTGGGAATGCCGCGCCACCGGGGACACAACCAGCATCGCGGCTCAATCATTTAATGAAGCGCGTTCTGCCTGAAGTACAGGGCAGGAAAGCGGCGAGGGGTTTCCACTCGCCGGGGGATGGCTTTTTGCCTGTGGGGGATGCGGCCCCATGGGCGGATTCGGGGACCGGAACATGCTGAACGATACATCGAAAGCAGTGGATATGAGCGACGTTGAGGCCAGCGTATCGGCAATCATCACGGGTGAGCGGGCTGTTGTCCGCACGCGCAAGGAAGCGCGCCCCCAGGCTGAGCCTGAAATGCCTTTTGGCGACAATGATCAGGCCGTGCAGACGCGCGGGCGCCCCCGTGTGCGGGTGGATCATGGCCGTGACGCCCTGCTGACGGAGTTCGGCAAGGCGACGCTGCGCGACCGCTATCTGATGCCCGGTGAGTCGTATCAGGACATGTTCGCGCGCGTGGCGTCCTACTATGCGGATGACGCAGCCCATGCCCAGCGCCTTTATGACTACATCTCCCGCCTCTGGTTCATGCCGGCAACGCCCGTGCTCTCCAATGGCGGCACGCATCGCGGTCTGCCGATTTCCTGCTTTCTGAACGAGGCGAATGACAGCCTCGAAGGCATTGTCAGTCTCTGGAACGAGAATGTCTGGCTTGCCGCGAAGGGCGGTGGCATCGGCTCCTATTGGGGCAATCTGCGCTCCATCGGCGAAACGGTCGGCGGCGTTGGCAAGACCTCGGGCATCATCCCCTTCATCCGCGTGATGGATTCGCTGACGCTTGCCATCAGCCAGGGCTCGCTGCGCCGTGGCTCGGCGGCGGTCTATCTGCCAATCGACCATCCCGAAATCGAAGAGTTCATGGAAATCCGCCGCCCGACCGGTGGCGACCCGAACCGCAAGGCGCTGAACCTGCATCATGGCGTTCTCGTCTCGGATGCCTTCATGCGCGCCGTCGAGGCCGATGCCGACTGGGCGCTGCTCTCGCCGAAGGACCGTTCCGTTCAGAAAACCGTCTCCGCGCGCTCACTCTGGATTCGCCTTCTCACCGCCCGCATCGAAACGGGCGAGCCCTACATCATCTACAAGGACACGGTGAACAATGCGCGCCCCGAGCATCACAAGCTTGCGGGCCTTGAGGTAAAGACCTCCAACCTCTGCGCCGAAATCACCCTGCCCACAGGCCGCGACCATCTGGGCGAAGAGCGCACGGCTGTCTGCTGCCTTTCCTCGCTCAATCTCGAAACCTTCCTTGAGTGGCAGGATCATCCGACCATCATCGAAGATGTGATGCGCTTCCTCGACAATGTGTTGCAGGACTTCATCGACCGCGCCCCGGACGATATGGCGCGTGCGCGATATGCCGCTGCGCGCGAGCGTTCGGTCGGCCTGGGCGTGATGGGTTTCCACTCCTTCCTTCAGGCCAACATGATCCCCTTTGAGGGCGTGATGGCGAAGGTCTGGAACAAGCGCATGTTCGCCCGCATCAAGGAAGGTGTGGATGCCGCCTCGAAGAAGCTCGCAGAAGAACGCGGCCCCTGCCCGGATGCGGCAGATTACGGTTTCAATGAGCGCTTCTCGAACAAGACCGCGATTGCGCCCACCGCGTCGATCTCGATCATCACGGGCGGCACCTCGCCCGGCATCGAGCCGATTGCCGCCAACAGCTTCACCCACAAGACGCTGTCCGGCTCCTTCAATGTGCGCAACCGCCATCTGACGAAGCTGCTTGAGGAAAAGGGCCGCAATGATGATGAGACATGGTCATCCATCGTTGTGAATGGCGGCTCGGTGCAGCATCTCGATTTCCTGACGGATGAAGAGAAGGATGTCTTCAAGACCGCCTTCGAGCTCGACCAGCGCTGGGTCATCGAACATGCAGGCGACCGCGCGCCGATGATCGATCAGGCGCAGTCGGTCAATCTCTTCCTGCCGGCGGATGTGCATAAGCGCGACCTTCACGGCCTGCACATGATGGCGTGGAAGCATGGCGTGAAGAGCCTCTATTACTGCCGCTCGCTCTCGATCCAGCGGGCAGAAAAAGCCGAAACCGTCTCGCTCGTGCCCTCAAAGAAGCTCGATGTGCTGACACTCGATCAGGTCGCCGCTGAGGCACAGTCCAACGACTACGAAGAATGCCTCGCCTGTCAGTGAGGTGCTGAACAGATGGTCCGGTCGCAAGGCTGGTTCTATCCCCCAATCCTATCGTCATTGCCGGGCTTGACCCGGCAATCCAGAGCGACGGAACTCGAAGAGATGGCTGGATGCCCGGATCAAGTCCGGGCATGACGGAACAGGGGAGGGAAGTGGTATGGAGCTGAAGCAGTACATTTTTCGAGACCTTGATCGAGATTCAGCGTGGCTCGGAGCGCGCGCTCTCTGATCGAATTCGATATTTCTATTCTAGTGTCAGACACCTCAAGCAAAGAGGGAAAAGGTTCTGCGCGGATTAAAGTTGTAACGGTGGATTTCCAGATGGGCGGCTCTGCTGGAGGCTCATCGAAAGCAGAAAGCCAGCAAAGAATTAGGTTCTCCGTACCAGTTTTTTCCAAACGCAGTTCAACGAAAGGTAGTTGTCCCATGTCCCTTCTCGAAGAACGTCTCGTCTACAAGCCCTTCCGCTATCCCTGGGCCTATGATGCGTGGCTCACGCAGCAGCGCATTCACTGGCTGCCGGAGGAAGTGCCGCTTGCCGATGACGTGAAGGACTGGGCGAAGAAGCTCACCGATGCCGAGCGCAATCTTCTCACGCAGATTTTCCGCTTCTTCGTTCAGGCCGACGTGGAAGTGAACAACTGCTACATGAAGCATTATTCGGGCATCTTCAAACCGACTGAAGTGGCCATGATGCTCAGCGCCTTCTCCAACATGGAGACGGTGCATATCTCCGCCTATTCGCATCTCCTCGACACGATCGGCATTCCCGAAGCGGAATACGAAGCCTTCCTCAAATATAAGGAGATGAAGGACAAGTTCGACTACATGCGCAAATGGGGCATGGGGACGAAGGCCGATATCGCCAAGACGCTGGCCGTCTTTGGCGCCTTCACCGAGGGCGTGCAGCTTTTTGCCTCCTTCGCCATCCTCATGAACTTCCCGCGCTTCAACAAGATGAAGGGCATGGGCCAGATCATCACATGGTCGGTGCGCGACGAGACGCTGCACACCAATTCCATCGTGAAGCTCTTCCGCACCTTTGTGGACGAGAACCGGGAAATCTGGACCGACGAGCTTCAGCGCGACATCTACACCGCCTGCGAAACGATGATCCATCACGAGGATGCCTTCATCGACCTCGCCTTTGAAATGGGCGGCGTGGAAGGGCTGACGGCGGGCGAGGTGAAGGATTACATCCGCTACATCGCTGATCGCCGCCTCGTGCAGCTTGGCCTCCAGCCCATCTATCGCATCGGCAAGAACCCGCTTCCCTGGATGGACGAGATGCTGAACGGCATCGAACACGCCAACTTCTTCGAGAACCGGGCGACCGAATATTCCAAGGCCTCGACGCGCGGCACATGGGACGAAGCCTTCGATTGAGGCATCTTGCGAGGGCGGGGCGCGCAAAAGCCCCGTCCCACAGGCATTTTTCGGCAGTTTTTCGCTCCGATGCCCGCCATATATGCACTTATCGCTTGGCCGAATCGTGCGACTCAGTAAAACTTGATGCCGAACTTATCCTAGGGGATTCAAATCATGGCCACTAAACCCGCTGCCAAAAAGGCACCCGCAAAAGCGACCGCTGCCAAGGCACCTGCCGCTGCCAAGAAGACCGCGACTGCGCCGACCATTCCGATGTCGAAGCTGATCGCGGAACTTGCTGAAAAGCACGGCCTGTCCAAGAAGGCAGCGACCGAACTCTTCAGCGACTTCGTTGAGCTGACGGTGAAGAACCTGAAGAAGGGGAACAAGGTTCGCCTCACCGGTCTCGGTATCCTGCAGGTGCGCAAGCGCGCCGCCCGCATGGGCCGTAACCCGGCAACCGGCGAAGCCATCAAGATCAAAGCCTCGAAGAAGGTTGCCTTCCGCGTGGCGAAAGATCTCAAGGAAGCCATCTGAGGCACACCCTCGGACTTCCAGAGTCAGAAGAGCCCGGTATCCGGAAGGATGCCGGGCTTTTTCGTGAAGGGCTGCCGTCATTGCTTTGCCGCTGCTCATGCGGCTCCTCGCAATGACAGAGCTTCCGAAAATCGCCACAAAGCGGAATCAGCATCAGGCCATGCGCATCATCTGCCTTTGCCTTTTCTCGCTGATTGTGGCCCTTCCGGCGGCGGCTGAACCTGTCTGCGCCGCCCGCACCGAAGCCGCCCCCGCGCTTGAGCGTCTGCAGGGCGCGATGGCAGAAGGCCGCTTCATTGCCTATCAGCCGACCGACCTGAAAGTGTGGGATGGCAACCCGACCCGCGCGAGCGAGGCATCAATCCGCGACGATCTCGCCGCCCTCCGCCCGTGGTTCGATGGTCTCATCACCTATGGCGCCCATAGCGGAGGTGAGCTTGTCCCCGCCATTGCGAAGGAGCTTGGCTTCCGCGCTGTCATCATCGGTGTGTGGGACCCGGCAGATGAAGCCGAAGTCGCAAATGCGCTTGCGGCGTGGGCGGAAGCACCGGAGATCGTCGTCGGTCTCTCGCTCGGCAATGAGATGGTCTTTGGCGGGCGTGGCACATGGACGGACTATGCCCGCGCCATCAAAACATTCCGCAAGGACGCACCCGACCTCCCGCTTACCATCACTGAGCCCTTCGCCATCTTCCTTGATGAAGCCGAGGCGGCTTCCGTGCTGCGCGAACTCGATTTCCTCGCGGCGAATATCCACCCGGTTTTCGAGCCGTGGTTTGCAGAGGCGCCTGCGTTCAATCGCGCCGAATTCGTGGTGAAGGCAGGCGAGCGCCTTGCGGCAGAAGCCTTTTGTGGCCCGATCCTCGTGAAAGAGACGGGCATCCCGACCGCGCCTGCGGAAAAAGGCTTCTCGCCGGACGCGCAAAAGGACTTCTACGCCGAACTCGCCCGCCAGCTTGCCCCCTCCCGCCTCATCGCCTTCGCCTATTTCTCCGCCTTTGACGCGCCCTGGCGCGCCTATGACGAAACCCCCGTTCCCGGCGCGCATCCCGAAGAAGCCCATTGGGGCCTCTTCACGGAAACCCGCGCGCCGAAGCCGGTTCTGGAAGCCGTGCCGAAACTGTAGCTGTCAGTGCGAAGAGCCGCGCTCGCAATGACGCTCAGCGCGCCTGCTCGTCCAGCGGCACGCTTGCGGCGGCCTTCTTGAAGGCGGGGCGGGCCGAAAGCCGCTCATAATATTTCACGACATTCGGGAAGGGATCGAGGCTCACAAAGCCCTTCGCCAGATGCACGCTGTAGCCGACATTCGTGTCCACCGTGCTGAAGCCGCTTTTCAGCAGATAGTCGCGATCCGCCAGATGCCGGTCCACCACTTCGAGAGATTTTTCGAGGCGGCGGGATTCGAGCTTTTGCACCACGGGCGAGCGCTCTTCTCGCGCGATAAAAACCTTCTGTTGCACAAGGCTCGCCCCATGCACGGCCATCGTCTCGGCATAATGGAGCCAGATCAGCCATTCGGTCCGCTCCGGATGCCCCGCGGGCCGGTGGAACTTTCCTTCCCTGTCGTAATTCTCGCCGAGATATTGCGCGATAGCGCCTGACTCGAACACCGCCTGCCCGTTATCTACAAGACAGGGGACCCGCCCGAGTGGCGAGATCGAGAGATATTCCGGCGTGCGCAAGCCTTCCATGCTGAAGGTCAGTTCCTTCAGTTCGAAGTCGATCCCCATTTCATGGAGCAACCAGAGCGAGCGCATCGAGCGCGAGCCATTGCAGTGATAAAGCGTGAGCATGAAGTCTCCCCGAATGTCATTTTGTGCAGACGGTAGAGCATTTTCCGCGAAAATGCAGGGGCTTGCCGCCGCCGCTTGCTCCGTGCGCCCCAACCGCTAAACTGCGCGCGCTCATGGTGCTCCGGCGGCAAGGCCGGGGTTAAAAGGGAACGCGACAGCGCTGATGGTGCGAAACGCGGCTGCCCCCGCAACTGTAAGCGGCGAGCCTCTTTCTTGTTTGCCACTGCCCATGCGGGCGGGAAGGCGGAAAGAGGCGATGAACCGCGTAGCCAGGAAACCTGCCATGGGCTGTCGTCCTTCTCCGGGCCGGGGTGCGCCGGGAGAATGCGGGTGTCCCGCGAGACGACATCAATGTTGATGCGTGGCGCGAGACGAAAATGAGACTTCTGCCTCTGTCCATCCTGCTGGGAGCGATCTGCTGGGCTTTTGCCGCCGCAGCGGAAGCGCCGCGCAGCATCGTTTCGATCAATCTGTGCTCCGACATCTATGCGGCTGATATTGCGGCGCCCGGCACGCTGAAGTCGGTCTTCCGCCTCGGTCAGGATGCGGCAGATTCCCCCGTTGCGGAAAAGCTCCGCGGCCTGCCGCGAAACGATGCCCGCATCGAGGAAATATTGCCCTTCGCGCCAGACCTTGTGCTTGCGCATGAATGGACCTCGCCCTTCACACTCGATCTGCTTCACCGGGTAAATATTCCCTTTGTGCTGGTGAAGGACTCGCGAAGTTTCGAGGATATTCGCGCCAACATCCGCCTCGTTGCGAAAGCTTTGGGTCGTGAGGCGCGGGGCGCGGAAATCGTTGCGGCGTTTGATGCCGAACTGGAAAAGGCCCGGCGGAACGCAGCCAACGGACCGACCGCCATTCTCTATCAGGACATGGGAAGTGCCGCGACGCCCGACTCCGTGCTTGGCCGCATCCTCACCCTGACAGGCTTTCGCAATGTCATCGCGCATGAAAATCCGGTCGGGCTCGTCTATCCGGGCATCGAAGATGTCATCGCCTTCCGCCCGCAACTGATCGCGCTGGGCATATACAGGCCAAACGAACCATCACTTGCAGGCGCATTGCTGGCGCACCCCGCGCTCCATCTCTATCGCAAGCGCCATGCCGAGAAACTGGACCTCCCCGCCGGTGACTGGACATGCAACACGCATTACGTCGCAAGGACGGCAGCACTTCTTGCCGCCACCCATGATGACATCATGGCACGCCGCGCCCTCGCATCCACCGATCAGGAGCGCGCGCAATGAGGAGGGGAGAACTTGCGCCCTGGGTAGTGAATGTCGTGCTTGCCGTGCTGGCAACGGCGCTGTTTGCCGCCTCCATCTATATTGGCCGTGGCGGTGAGCTGCTTGCCGAAAAATTCGCGATCATGTCGGAAACAGACCGCGATATTGCGGCCCTTGTTTTTAGTGAGGTCCGCCTGCCGCGTGCGCTGCTTGGCCTTCTCACCGGTGCAACGCTCGGCCTTTCCGGCGCTGTGCTGCAGGGCCTGTTGCGCAACCCGCTTGCGGAGCCGGGGCTTATCGGCGTTTCAGGCGGCGCGGCACTCGGTGCTGTCCTCATTTTCTATTCCGGCGCAGCTGCGGGCAGCGTGATGCTGATACCGACAGGCGGTGTGCTGGGCGCACTGGCAACCCTTGCCATTCTCTATCTGCTTGCGGGACGCAATCCCTCCATCGTCACCATCATTCTCGCGGGTGTCGCGCTGTCGGCCTTCACCGGCGCACTCACCTCGCTCGCGCTCAACCTGTCGCCGAACCCCTATGCGGCGCTTGAGATTGTGTTCTGGATGCTCGGCTCACTGACGGATCGCAGCATGATGCAGGTCTGGTTCGTCCTGCCTTTCATGGGGCTGGGCTGGCTGCTCGCTGCCTCCACCGCCCGGGCGCTGGACGCGCTGGCACTGGGGGAAGAGACGGCGGCAACACTCGGCTTCTCCATGCGCTCTGTCACGCTGCGCGCCATTCTGGGCACGGGTCTTGCTGTCGGCGCTGCCGTCTCTGTTACCGGCGTCATCGGTTTCGTCGGCCTCGTCGTGCCGCATCTCATGCGCCCGCTTGTCGGCCAGCGCCCCGCCTCTTTGCTTCTGCCGTCGGCGCTTGGCGGTGCGGCACTGGTCCTTGCCGCTGATCTGGTCGTGCGCCTGCCGCTCAACGGGCCGGAACTCAAGATCGGTGTGGTGACGGCACTTCTCGGTGCGCCCTTCTTTCTCTGGCTCGTGCTGCGCACGCGACGGGAGAATGCGTGATGCGCCTCGTCGTCGATCAACTCTCGGCGTCGCTCGCGAAAACGCGCATCGTTCGCGATGTCTCTTTCGAGGCGGAAGGCGCGCAGTTCATCGGGCTGATCGGGCCAAATGGCGTCGGCAAGACAACATTGCTCCGGGCCATTGCGGGCCTCATCCCCTTTCAGGGAAGCGTCACGCTGGATGGCACCTCTCTCGCGGAACTGTCTCCCCGCTCGCGGGCCCGCGCCATTGCCTATCTCGCGCAAGGGGCGGGAAGTCATTGGCCGCTTGAAGTCTCGCGCCTTGTTGCGCTGGGCCGCCTGCCGCATCTCGCGCCCTTTCGCCGTCCGGGGCCGGAGGATGAAGCGGCCATCGCGCGCGCGCTTCAGCTTGCAGGCGCGGAAGCCTTCGTCGGGCGCGATGTTCTCGCCCTTTCGGGCGGCGAGAGGGGGCGTGTCCTGCTCGCCCGCGCGCTGGCGGTCGAAGCGCCGCTTTTGCTGGTGGATGAGCCTGTGGCCGCGCTGGACCCCTATCACCAGATCCGCATCATGGAAGTGCTCCGCGCCTATGCGGACAAGGGGCGCACGGTGATCGCCGTGCTCCATGATCTGACGCTCGCCGCGCGCCACTGTGACCGGCTCCTGCTGCTTGATGGTGGACGGATCAAGGCCGATGGCGCGCCGGGTGCTGTGCTGACGTCGCAAAATATCCGCGAGACCTATCGCGTCGAGGCGGTGATCGGCGAGGGTGAAGAG
>NZ_JBATWS010000320.1:0-3136 GCF_049672805.1 Parvibaculum sp. | reverse complement strand
GATCCGGTTTGCGTTGAAGGTTTTGATCGCGTTGCTGCTTGTCGGATATGTGATGCGGCTTGATGAGCCGGCGCCACAGTCGGCAACTGCGAACGGATTCATGCCCACCAGCTATCCATCTGCAGTCACACCTCCTGAAGATGTGACCGGTGATCTTTCCACTTTCACCAATGCCCAGATTGTTGTCTCACGCAGTGCGCGTGATGTGACAGGCTTTTGTGACCGCGAGCCGCTTGCCTGTGATGCCGGACGGGAATTGATCGCGCGTGCCGCTATCGGCATACGCAATATTGCATCGGCTCTCATGGACAGCGCGCAGAAGAACGACGTGCGGGCCACAGAGCCCTCAACCAACGCTCCGGTTACGGATGAATATCGCCCGCTTGAGAATTATCGCGGAGCCTATCCGATTCTGCCGCAGACGCCTCCGACGCGCGCTGCCTCCTTCTGAGGGAAGAAGCCGAAGCCGCCTCAGCCACGGGCCGCGGCATCGCTCGCAAGCTCACGAAGCGATGCCTCAAGGCGTTCCGCCATTTCGGGCATCTCATGCTTCAGCGCTTCGACCCGCTTCAACATGCTTTCAGCCGTGAGATAGGCGACGCCAAAGCGGCGGCTCACCTGAGGGGGGTTGAAGGAGTGGCCGAGAATCTGCGTCAGATGGAAAAGCCGCACCCAGGCTGAAATCGGGATTCGCGTGCGGTGAAGCTGCGTTCCCGAGGTCACGCTGAACTGGCAATTGCGGCAGGCCCGGCATGTCCAGAAACCCGAGCGCGTTGTCAGCTTGCTTGCCGCCCCGGCCGCGCCGCAATTCGGACAAAGAGGTCCGTCCGGCCAGCGCGCCTTTTCGAGCAGGCTGCGACAGACATCTTCGGACCGCAGCATATCGCTGAAGGAAAGACGGGCGGGGCCTGATGCGTTTTCAGTTGAAAGCGGCATGCGCACATGGCCATGCGAGACGGTCTCATGAGACGGCTGGAAATTGGACTGCGTCATGGGGGCCCCCTCACTGGTTTCTATCCCGCCTTAACGCATGGCTCCGGTTCCGGTTCCCGCTCATTCATGCATTTTTTGAAAAATGTCCGTGCAGGGAGGGGATGTTACGATGCGCACATTATGGTGCTTCGTGTGAAGCATCTGCCCGTTTTCTGGAAAACCGGACGAAACGAAAATCCGGACGACACGTTTCAGCCACAAATCAAACAGGAGGTTGGCATGAACGTGATCTCGGAAGTGACCCAGCGAAAGTGGGAGCGGCGTCTTCGGTCGTTCTGGCTGATTGGCGGGTCGTTATTCATCGGCCTCATTCTTGTCGCCCGCCCGCTGACGGAGTCTTTCGAGGCGATGCGGCAAGTGGTTCCGCTCACCATCGTCTGCCTCTTCTCGGCGCTGATGGCGAGCGGCGTGATCTGGGCGATGCTGCAGCTTGCGCTTGCGCAGCGCGGTGACCGCGACCTTCAGATGCGGTCATCCACATTCAGCTTCCGCCGTTTCTGATTTATGGCGACGGGAACCCGCTCACGCATTTTTCGTTGTTCCGGGGAACGGGTCTTCCGCCCGGACACATAACAATCGAGGTGGAGCCATGCTTTACTGGACAGCCGTTTTCTTCGTAATCGCCCTCATTGCCGCCGTCTTCGGCTTCGGGGGTGTGGCTGCAGCATCAGCCGAAATCGCGAAGATCCTTTTTTTCATTTTCATCGTTCTCTTTGTCATCAGCCTCATCTTCGGGCTTGTCGGCAGGCGCCGTCCGCCTCTCTGACGAGAGACCGTGTTTATTCAAGGGCTCCCTCGGGGAGCCCTTTTTCTTTCCGTCTCTTCCATTTCTCATGCGGAACGATGCAGGGCGCGAGGGGTTTTAGAAGCACGTTCCCGGTCACGAGGAACATCCCCCCGACGACAGAGGAGTGCAGACATGAATTGGGATCAGGTTGAAGGTAACTGGACACAGATGAAAGGCCGGGTGAAGGAAGCCTGGGGTGACCTCACGGACTCCGACCTCACCAAGATCGAAGGCAAGCGCGACCGTCTTGCCGGCGCCCTGCAGGAGCGGTACGGCAAGCAGAAGGAAGAGGCCGAGAAGGAAATTGACGCCTGGCTCGGCAAGCACTGAGCTTCCGGCTGATTACCGAGAGCGCCCGGCGGCACCCTGCCCCGGGCGTTCTTGCATGTCCGGCCTTCCGCTTACAGATGAACCGGGGCGATTTTCTGCCGACCACCCCTAACCCATTGCCTGCATTGTTATTTCACGCAGTTGAACCTTTTTGCTGGTTCACGCGTTGAATGTGCTGACGACCACCAGTGGCGCCTCCTGCTTCGCGCCAGAACAGCAAGTCATATGAAGTCATGATACAAGACAAGCAAAGGGGAGATCGGAAGGAGGATGCCATCACCTCACAAAGAGGACACGGTGCGCGTGGTGCCGGGATCGGACGCCAGCTGCGCGAAGTATATAGTAGTGTCGTCCACGAGCCCGTTCCCGCCGAATTTCGCGAACTGCTCGAACAGCTCAAAAGCGGCGAAGGACACTGAGAGCATGACCGACGAGGGAGAATCGCCAGAAGTTGCTCCACTCAGTGATCGCGAGTTCAAAAAAGAACTTGAGTCGCTTATTCCGCATCTGCGCGCCTTTGCGCGCAATCTGTGCGGCAAGCCAGATATGGCAGATGATCTCGCGCAGGACGCCTTGCTGAAAGCATGGGCGGCGCGCAAGCGCTATCAGGCAGGCACCAATATGCGGGCCTGGCTTTTCGTCATCCTCAGAAATCAGTTTCTCTCCCAGATGCGCCGGTCGCGTTTCAAGGGCGAGTGGGATGAGGGTGTGGCCGAGCGCACGCTTTCAACGCCTGCGCATCAGGACCATCAGATGCAGCTTTCAGACTTGCAGCGTGCCCTGATGCACCTGCCCGCCGCGCAGCGTGAGGCTCTTATTCTCGTTGGCGCTGGCGGTTTCTCCTATGAGGAAGCAGCGAGCATTTGCGATTGCGCTATTGGCACGGTGAAGAGCCGTGTGGCACGCGCCCGCGTGGCGCTGGAAGAAATGATTGCCAATGGTCAGCTTCCGGACCGCTCAGAAAGCCGCCTCAGCGTGGATGACACGACAGCTGCGATCATGCAAGAAATGGACAAACTGACCCAG
>NZ_JBATWS010000319.1:0-6812 GCF_049672805.1 Parvibaculum sp. | reverse complement strand
GACGGCATGCCCGCCATCGCCCTTACCGACACCGGCAACCTTTTCGGCGCGCTCGAATTTTCCGAGACAATGGCCAAGGAGGGCATCCAGCCCATCATGGGTTGCACGCTGCCAGTGCGTCTGGATGAGCCCGCCGAGCCGACCCGTGGCCCGGCAAGGCGCGAGCCGGATGGCGTTCTCGCTCTTCTGGTGAAGGATGAGCAGGGCTATCTGAACCTGATGAAGCTTTCGAGCCTCGCTTTTCTTGAGCCGGAGGCCGGGGAGGCGGCACAGGTCGGCCTTGATCGCCTCGCGCAATATTCCGAAGGCCTGATCTGCCTGACAGGCGGGCCGGATGGCATCGTGAACCGCCTCATCGAGCATGGCCACAAGGATGCTGCCGAAGCCCTTCTCATGCGCCTGAAGGAGATTTTTGGCGACCGCCTCTATGTCGAACTCCAGCGCCACGACACGCCCCGCGAGCGCCACGCCGAAGGGCCGCTGATCGACTTTGCCTATGCGCATGACATTCCGCTCGTCGCGACCAACGAACCTTATTTCACTAATGAAGCGGAGTATGAGGCGCATGATGCGCTGATCTGCATTGCGAGCGGGAGCTATGTCGTTCAGGCAGATCGCCGCCGCCTCACGCCCGAACACCGCTTCAAGACGCAGGCAGAAATGCTTGCACTCTTCGAAGACCTGCCCGAAGCAACGGCCAATACGGTCGAGATCGCGCAGCGCTGCGCCTATCGCCCCCGGACCCGAAAGCCGATCCTGCCAAAATTCAGCGATGGCACATCGGAAGCCGACGAGCTTCGCCGTCAGGCGCATGAAGGGCTAACCGCCCGCCTTGCCGAGCAGCAAGGCGTCGCGCCGGAAGAGGAATATCGCAAGCGCCTCGACTTCGAGCTTGATGTCATCATCAGGATGGATTTCCCCGGCTACTTCCTCATCGTTGCCGACTTCATCAAATGGGCGAAGGCGCATGACATTCCGGTGGGGCCGGGCCGTGGTTCGGGTGCCGGTTCGCTTGTCGCCTGGTCGCTCACCATCACCGACCTTGATCCGCTTCGCTTCGGCCTTCTCTTCGAGCGCTTTCTCAACCCTGAGCGCGTCTCGATGCCTGACTTCGATATCGACTTCTGTCAGGACCGCCGCGACGAGGTGATCCGCTATGTGCAGGGCCGCTACGGCTATGATCAGGTCGCGCAGATCATCACCTTCGGAAAGCTGCAGGCCCGCGCGGTGCTGCGCGACGTCGGGCGTGTTCTGCAAATGCCCTACGGACAGGTGGACCGTCTGTGCAAGATGGTACCGAACAACCCGGCAAATCCCGTCACGCTGGCGGAGGCGATCCAGGGCGAACCGCGCCTCCAGGAAGAGCAGCGCAATGATGAAACCGTCGCACGCTTGCTGGAAATAGGTGGCAGCCTCGAAGGTCTCTACCGCCATGCCTCCACTCACGCAGCAGGCGTGGTGATCGGCGACCGCCCGCTTGACGAACTGGTGCCGCTCTATCGCGATCCGCGCTCCGACATGCCCGTCACCCAGTTCAACATGAAATGGGTGGAGCCTGCGGGCCTTGTGAAGTTCGACTTTCTCGGCCTGAAAACGCTGACCGTGCTTGATCGCGCGGTGAAGCTTGTCGCGCGGCGCGGCATTGAAATCGATCTGCTGCAACTGCCGCTCGAAGACAAGAAGACCTATGAGATGCTCGGCCGTGGTGAAACGGTGGGCGTGTTCCAGCTTGAAAGCTCCGGCATGCGCGATGTGCTGCGCAAGCTTGAGGCCGACCGCTTCGAAGACATCATCGCTCTCGTGGCGCTTTATCGCCCCGGCCCGATGGACAACATCCCGTCCTATGTCCGCCGCAAGCACAAGCAGGAAGAACCGGATTATCTGCATCCGATGCTCGAACCTGTCCTGAAGGAGACGCATGGCGTCATCATCTATCAGGAACAGGTGATGCAGATCGCGCAGATCCTCTCGGGCTACTCGCTCGGCGAAGCCGACCTGCTGCGCCGCGCCATGGGCAAGAAGATCAAGGCCGAGATGGAGGCGCAGAAAGAGCGCTTCGTCACCGGCGCTGTCGCCAAGGGCATCGACAAGGCGCAGGCTTCCACCATCTTCGAACTGGTGGACAAGTTTGCGGGCTACGGCTTTAACAAGTCGCACGCCGCCGCCTATGCGCTTGTCGCCTATCAGACGGCCTGGATGAAAGCGAACTATCCGGTCGAGTTCCTCGCTGCATCCATGAGCCTTGATCTCGGCAATACCGACAAGCTCGGCATCTTCAAGCAGGAGGCCGAACGGCTCGGCATCAAGGTGCGCCCGCCCTGTGTGAACAGGTCAGAGGCGCTGTTCGGCGTCGCAGATGGCGAGATCCTTTATGCGCTCGCCGCGATCAAGAATGTCGGCCTTCAGGCGATGGAGCACATTGTCGAGGTCAGGCGGGAGGGCGGCCCTTTCCGCGACCTTTTCGATTTTGCGCGCCGCATCAACCCGCGCATGGTGAACAAGCGCGCGCTGGAAAATCTCGCCCGCGCCGGAGCGTTTGACGCGCTCAATCCCAACCGCGCACAGGTACTCGCTTCCGTGGATTTCCTGCTTGGCACCGCCAATGCCGCCGCGCAGGAAAGGGAAAGCCAGCAAGGCGGCCTGTTCGGCGAGGAGACGGGCGTAGCGGCTACCCAGCCCCAGCTTCCTGCGGTGGATGTCTGGATGCCCATGCAGCGCCTGACGGAAGAGTTCAATGCGGTCGGCTTCTATCTGTCCGGCCACCCGCTCGATGATTATCTGGCGGACCTGAAGCGCGCTGGCGTCGTCACCTATGCCGAGTTGCTCGCGCGCGGTAACCGTGCCGAGCTGGTCGCGGGCACCGTCACCGCCCTCCAGCAGCGCAAGTCGAAAAAGGGCAATCCCTTCGCCTTCCTCTCCCTGTCCGATCCGACGGGGCAGTTCGAGATCGTGGTCTTCTCCGAGGCACTGTCTCAGTTCCGGCACTTGATGGAGCCGGGCAATGCCGTGGTCGTCGGCGTGGAGATCGAGCGCGCGGGCGAGGAAGTGAAACTCCGCGCACAATCCGTCCGCAGCGTCGATGATACGGTGAAGGATACCGGCGCTGGCTTGCGGATTTTCGTTGATCGGCCGGAGCCGCTTGAGGCGGTGAAAGCTCGCCTCTCCGAAAAGGGGAAGGGCATCGTCTCGCTCGTCCTGATGAATGAGGGGGGCAGGGAGGTCGAAATCCGCCTCAAGGACCGCTACCGCGTGACCCCGCAAATCAGAGGCGCCATCAAGGCCGTGCCCGGCGTGGTCGATCTCCGGGAAATTTGAGGTTTTTCGCCGCTTTGCGAGGGGCTTCAGCCCCCGGTTTCACTTGCGTTTTTGCCTTTTTGCGCCTATAGAGGCGCCATTCCACACGCGGGGTTCGGCTCTCCCACTCCCTTTTTCACAGGGGAAACATAGGGTTGGTCGGTCCGGTGCGGTGCCGTCAAAGGCCCGTTCACTCCCCGCGGAGGTTCAACCGGAAAAGGAGAATGGGTGTCATGGCACTCCCCGATTTTTCTATGCGTCAGCTGCTGGAAGCTGGTGTTCACTTTGGTCACCAGACCCACCGCTGGAACCCGAAGATGGAGAAGTTCCTCTTCGGCGATCGTAACAATATCCACATCATCGACCTCGCGCAGACCGTTCCTCTGCTTCATCAGGCGCTCGTCGCAGTGCGTGACGTGGTTGCTGCCGGTGGCCGCGTGCTTTTTGTCGGCACGAAGCGTCAGGCCTCCGAGCCGGTCGCTCAGGCGGCAAAGCAGTGCGCGCAGTACTACATCAACCATCGTTGGCTTGGCGGCATGCTGACCAACTGGAAGACGATCTCGAACTCGATCCGCCGTCTGCGCGAACTCGATGATCTGCTTTCCGGTGAAGCGCGTGGTCTGACCAAGAAGGAAGTCCTGAACCTGACCCGCGAGCGCGACAAGCTTGAGCGCGCCATTGGCGGTATCAAGGATATGGGCGGCCTGCCGGACCTCATCTTTGTGATCGACACCAACAAGGAAGAGATCGCGATTCAGGAAGCCCGCAAGCTGGGTATCCCGGTCGTTGCCGTTCTGGACTCCAACTCCAACCCGGATGGCATTGCTTATCCGATCCCCGGCAATGACGACGCCTCGCGCGCGATCAGCCTCTACTGCGATCTCATCTCGCGTGCCGTCATCGACGGTATCTCGCAGAGCCAGGGCGCTGCCGGCATCGATATCGGTGCATCGGCTGAACCGGTCGTCGAAGAAGTTCCGGCCGAGTAATAGCCTTTCGTATCGGGCCCGGCCCTGCGTCGGGCCCGACAAGACTTTCAGATCCCCCGTCCGCTGGGGCGACAGACAATCGAGGACACAATGGCTGAAATCACCGCAAGCATGGTGAAGGAACTGCGCGAGAAAACCGGCGCAGGCATGATGGATTGCAAGTCGGCGCTGAACGAAACCGGCGGCGACATGGAAGCCGCTATCGATTGGCTGCGCACCAAGGGGCTCGCCAAGGCGGCGAAGAAGGCTGGCCGCGTGGCGGCAGAAGGCCTGATCGGCGTTGTCGCCAATGGCACGGCAGGTGCCGTTGTCGAAGTGAACTCCGAAACGGACTTCGTGGCGCGCAACGAACAGTTCCAGAAGATGGTGACAGATATCGCATCCGTTGCCCTCGACGCAGGTGGCGACTTCGACAAGCTCGTCGCCGCGACCTATCCCGGCACCTCCAAGTCCGTGAAGGACCATGTGACGGAAATGGTCGGCTCCATCGGCGAGAACATGAATGTCCGCCGCGCCGGTCACATCTCGGTGTCCGATGGTGTGGTGTCGGCCTATGTCCACAGCCAGGTCGCGCCCGGTCTCGGCAAGATCGGCGTGCTGGTCGGCCTTGAGTCCACGGGCGACAAGGGCAAGCTCGCCGAGCTTGGCCGCCAGATCGCCATGCACATCGCGGCAACGAACCCCCTCGCGACCCGCAGGGAAGACCTCGATCAGGATCTCGTTGAGCGCGAGCGCAACGTGCTGATCGCCGAAGCGAAGGAATCCGGCCGCCCCGACAACATTATCGAAAAGATGGTCGAAGGCCGTATCCGCAAGTTCTACGAGGAGGTCGTTCTCCTGTCGCAGGCTTTCGTCATCAACCCGGATGAGACGGTTGAAAAGGCCGTGAAGAACGCGGAAGCTGATGTCGGCGCCCCGATCTCGGTGGTTGGTTTCGTCCGTTTCGGTCTCGGCGAAGGTATCGAAAAGGAAGAAGCGGACTTTGCGGCGGAGGTTGCGGCCGCCGCGCGCGGTTAAGCAAGGCCTCAAGCGGCTGATTTGATCCGACGCCCCCTTCGCCTTAAGGCGTCGGGGGCGTTATTGTCTCCGGGGTGCCGGGGATTCGCAGATTTTACCGCCACCCGCCCCGCTAGCACCGGGGGCACCTTCGGCGCGCTTCGACGGAATGATGATTATGCCCGGAAAACACCGCTATTCCCGCGTCCTGCTCAAAGTCTCCGGCGAGGCTTTGATGGGCGATGGCCAATATGGCATCGACATCGCCACGGTGGACAGGATCGCAGGTGACATCAAGGAAGCGGTGGAGCAGGGCGCGCAGGTCTGCCTCGTCATTGGCGGCGGTAATATCTTCCGCGGCCTTTCCGGCGCGGCCAAGGGGATGGAGCGCGCCAGCGCCGACTATATGGGCATGCTGGCGACCGTGATGAATGCGCTTGCCATGCAGACCGCGCTGGAAGCGATCAATATTCCGACGCGCGTGCAGTCCGCCATTCCCATGATGACCGTGTGTGAGCCCTATATCCGCCGCCGCGCTGTTCGCCATATGGAAAAGGGGCGGGTGGTGATCTTTGCGGCAGGCACGGGCAATCCTTTCTTCACGACAGACACGGCTGCCGCCCTGCGCGCGGTGGAGATGAATTGCGACGCCATTCTCAAGGGCACGCAGGTTGACGGCGTCTATTCTGCCGATCCCCACAAGGTTGCCGATGCGGAACGATATGACAGTCTGACCTATATGGACGTGCTTTCGCGCGATCTGAAGGTAATGGACGCTTCCGCGATTGCGCTTGCGCGGGAAAATGCCATTCCCATCATCGTCTACTCGCTGGACGAGCCGGGGGGCTTTGCCAAGGTGCTGGCCGGGACGGGGCGCTGCACCATAATTTCGGACGCTGCCTGAGCAGCGCGGGCCGGGACAACACCGGGCCTCCAGACTTACAGAAGGACAAGTAAATGGCTGACGACACTTTTGATATCGACGATACAGAACGCCGGATGCGCGGCGCGCTTCAATCGTTGAAGCAGGAGTTTGCGGGGCTGCGCACCGGGCGCGCCACGGCAAGCCTGCTGGAACCAATCGTTGTCGAGGCCTATGGCCAGACCATGCCCCTCAATCAGGTCGGCACCATCGGCGTGCCGGAGCCGCGTATGCTCACGGTTCAGGTCTGGGACAAGAGCATGTTGTCCGCTGTCGAAAAGGCGATCCGCAATTCCGGCCTTGGCCTCAATCCGGTTGTTGATGGCACCACGCTGCGCCTGCCGATCCCCGAACTTAACCAGGAACGCCGCGCCGAACTGACCAAGGTTGCCGCGAAGTATACCGAGCAGGCCCGCGTTGCCGTCCGCAATGTCCGCCGCGATGCGATGGATGAGCTGAAGCGCCTCGAAAAGGACGCACAGATGGGTAAAGACGAGCACAAGGCCTGGAGCGACAAGGTCCAGAAGCTGACGGACAAGATCATTGGCGAGATTGATGCCGCGCTGGCACAGAAAGAAGCCGAAATCATGCAGGTCTGATCTTCTCAACCT
>NZ_JBATWS010000318.1:0-5532 GCF_049672805.1 Parvibaculum sp. | reverse complement strand
GAGTTATCGAGCAGCAGTGTCACCACCGTGTCGCGGAAATTGGTGTCGTGTTCGATCTTGTAGGCGAGCGCCTGTGTCGGATCGACCACGGCGCGGGTGAGGCGCGCGGCATCAAGGATGCCTTCCTCGAGATCGAACTCCCATGCGCGGTTCTGTTGCGCGAGCAGGCGGCGTTGCAACTTGTTGGCAAGGCGGGAGACCACGCCCTGCATCTGCTGCAACTGCTGATCGAGATAGTGGCGCAGCCGCGTCAGCTCATCGAGGTCGCAGAGATCTTCTGCCGCGATCACCTCGTCAAACTCCTGCGTGAAAATCTTGTAGGAAGGCTGGCGGTTGCGGTCATCGCCCTGCTGGTTTGGACGCCAGGGCTGATTGCCGTCGCTCGTCTCATCCGTTTCGCCGTCCATGGGCGCGTCATCGGCTTCGACTTCGACGGTCTGCTCCTCGCCTTCCTCGCCTTCGCCTTCGGAATATTCGACCTGCTCGGCGGAGGCACCATCAGGCTGTTCGGCCTCGCCGGACTGGCTGTCTTCCGAGCTTTGGTCGCTGTCGCCTTCCTGATCCTCCGCATCCTCGGAAGACTGGTCAGGCGCTTCGCCAAGCTCGTCACCCATGTCGAGGTCAACGAGAATGTCGCGCGTCGCGCGCGCAAAGGCTTCCTGGTCTTCGATGAGATCCGCAAGGCGGTCGAGGCTGTCGCCTGCCTTTTCCTCGATCCATGAGCGCCATTGTGCCACAAGCTTTTCAGCGGAAGGAGGCGGTGCCATCCCTGTCAGCTTCTCGCGCACGATCATGGCGACCGCTTCGGAAAGCGGCGCTTCCTCGCGCGAGGAAATGCGGTCATAGCCGCGGGCGGCGTAACGCTGCTCCAGCGCGGCGGTGAGGTTCTGCGCCACGCCCGGCATCTGATTTGCGCCAATCGCCTCGCAGCGCGCCTGTTCCATCGCGTCGAACACGGCAAGCGCGTTGCCGCCTTCGGGCTGGAGAGGCGCGTTCAGTTTTTCATCGTGATGAGCAAGGCGAAGCGCATAGGCATCCGAAAGACCGCGCATCTGCGCCACTTCTTCCGGCGGCAGCGTGCGGCTCGGCATGGGCAGGCGCGCGCGCAGGCCGCGAAGGCCCGGCGCTTCCGTGCCGAAGGTGATGTTCAGCTCCGGCTCTTCCGCAATCGTGCGCATGGTAAGGCTCAGCGCACGCTTGAACGGTTCGACGGGGCTTTCCTTGGGCTTCATGCGTTACCGAACCGCCCGCTTGCGGGCGGCCTCACTCCGATGGGTCAGGCGACCTTGATGTTGGCCGCAGAGTCGGGCAGGTCCTGCCCGAAGCAACGCTGATAGAACTCCGCCACTGTGGCGCGTTCCAGTTCGTCGCATTTGTTGAGGAATGTCACGCGGAAGGCGAAGCCGACATCGCCGCCAAAGATGCGCGCATTTTCCGCCCAGGTCAGAACGGTACGCGGGCTCATGACGGTCGAGATGTCGCCATTGATGAAGGCCGAGCGCGTGAGGTCGGCCACGCGGACCATCGCGTCGATGGTCTTGCGGCCTTCTTCCGTGTCGTAGCTCTTCAGCTTGGACAGCATGATGCCGACTTCCTGCTGATGCGGCAGGTAGTTCAGCGTGGTCACGATGTTCCAGCGGTCCATCTGACCTTGGTTGATCTGCTGTGTGCCGTGATAGAGGCCCGATGTGTCGCCAAGGCCGACCGTGTTCGCGGTGGCGAAAAGGCGGAAGGCCGGATGCGGGCGGATGACGCGGTTCTGGTCGAGCAGGGTGAGCTTGCCCGATGCTTCCAGCACGCGCTGGATCACGAACATCACGTCCGGGCGGCCGGCGTCATATTCGTCGAAGACGAGCGCGACAGGGTGCTGAAGCGCCCAGGGCAGAATGCCTTCGCGGAATTCGGTGACCTGCTTGCCATCCTTCAGCACGATCGCATCCTTGCCCACAAGGTCGATACGGCTGATATGGCTGTCGAGGTTGATGCGGATGCAGGGCCAGTTGAGGCGCGCGGCCACCTGCTCGACATGGGTGGACTTGCCCGTACCGTGGTAGCCCTGAACGATCACGCGGCGGTTATAGGCAAAGCCCGCCAGCAGCGCGATGGTCGTGTCGCGGTCAAAGAGGTAGTCCGGATCGTAATCGGGCACATACTCGTTGGGCTCCGAAAAGGCAGGGACTTCCATGTCGATGTCGATCTTGAACACTTCCCGGGCAGAGACCTTCTTGTCCGGGAGATTCTCCGACATGCTGTTTCTTGCTTCGAAGCTCATCCTTGTCCTACTTCCGTCCTTACAGATGGTTCAGCGGGATGAATGATCCCGCGCCGCAAACTACTTCCGGCCGCATGGTTGCGGGCCGGCCCGCTTCCCGGCGGGTCTATCAGCCTTTCACGCCGCCCCTGCTCAGGAGCAGAAGCCGCTCTTTCGGAGGTAATCGTAGGCCTGAATGACCTTGCGCAGACGCTCCTCGGCGGACCTGTCCCCGCCATTGGCGTCTGGATGGTGCCTTTTTACAAGTTCCTTATACCGTGCCTTGATCTCGTTCAAGGATGCGGAAGCAGGCAGATCGAGCGTATCGAGCGCCTGCTGTTCCAACGCGCGCGGCTTTCGCCGCGTTTCTGCGGCTTCCGGGCGCTCATGGCCCGGTCCCTCATCAAAAAAGCCAAAACTATCGCGAAAAGGCGAACCCCGGCGGGCGCGGGAGGCGAAATGCGCGCCAAAGGCGGCTTTGGCAGCGTTTACCCCAAGTCCCCAGGTCGGGCGGTGGCCCGTCAGGGCCTCCCGCTGGAAAGCCGCGATCTCGGCATCGCTCATGCCCTTGAAGAAGTCATAACTCTGGTTGAACTCGCGAATATGAGTTTCGCAGAACCAGCTATATTGCTCGCGTACAGGCGTATCGAGGGGGCCGGCGCTCTCTTCCGTCCTTTTGATGGCAGGCGCTCGGAAGAGGCCGTGCTCGCGGCAGCCCGCCCATTCACACGCCTTTGGCGCCTCCTCGCGCATCATGCGGCGGATATGAGGGGGCTGTTCCACGCCACGCCGCTTGCGCGGGGCGATCCGGATCGAATCGAAGTATTTTGAATTCAGTTTCACGATCAAATTATGGGTTGGCTGGCTTTGCAAAACAAGGAAGCATGGCCCTCTCTCTCAAACCCCAAGATTAACGGTCAGTTGCATGTCGGTCGCGGAGACTATCCGTCGCAAGCTTGAAGAAGCGTTTTCACCCGAACAACTCGAGATTGTGGACGAGTCGCATCTTCACAAGGGTCATGCCGGTCACCGGCCGGGCGGCGAGACCCATTTCCGGCTCAAGGTGGTCTCATCGCTCTTTGCCGGGCGTTCACGGGTCGATCGCCAGCGGCTGGTCACGGGCGCGCTCAGGGAAGAGATGGGAAACCCGATCCATGCACTTTCCATGAAAGTGCTGACCCCGGAAGAGGCGGCAGCGCAGGCCGACTAGGCGGGGTTCTGGCGCGCCCGGGAGATTTCCAGAGAACGTGCAATCCGCAGGGACATGATCTGGTTGCGCTGGCGGCTTTGTATCTCGAAGCGGAAGCCGTGAAAGGTGAAGGTCTGGCCGACCGAGGGGATGGTGCGCGCTTCATGGATGACAAGACCGGCAATGGTCGTTGCTTCATCATCCGGCAATGACCAGTCAAACGCCCGGTTGAGATCGCGGATCGGCACCGAACCGTTCACGATGATCGAACCATCCGGCAGGGGCCGCACGCCTGCGACGTCAACATCGTGCTCATCGGCAATGTCGCCGACGATTTCCTCCAGAATGTCCTCAAGCGTGATGAGGCCCATCAGCACGCCATATTCATCTACCACAAGGGCGAAATGCGTTTTCCGTTTCAGGAAGGCATTGAGCTGTTCCTGAAGTGTTGTCGTGTCGGGCACGAACCAGGGCTTCGCCGCAATGCTCAGAATGTCGATCTCGTCGGCTTTCCAGTTTGCCCCTGCAAGCGCACGGAGAAGGTCTTTTGCGTGGAGCACGCCGAGAATATTTTCCTGCTCGTCGCGCCAGAGCGGAATGCGCGTATGCGGGCTTGCCAGTGCCTGCGCGATGATTTCGGCATTGGGAAGAGCGGCATCGATCATCGCGATGTTCTTGCGATGCACCATGACGTCGCTCACGTCGAGATTGTGGAGATCGAGAACGCCGCCCAGCATGTCGCGGTCGATCTTGACCACGCTGCCTTCCTGATGATGCAGCGCAATCGCGTCGCGCAATTCTTCATGGGCAGAAACTATTTGCCGGCGGGTGCTCGCACCGAGGCCGAGGATACGGCCGATCGTTTCGCGCAAGGATCCGGGGCCGGCTGCGGCCATCAGGCAGCTTCCCTCTCGCGGAGAAGGGCGCGCAGGGCTTCGGGGTCAACATCGCGTGTGATGAAGGCCTCGCCGATGCCGCGCGCGAGAATGAAGGTGAGCTTGCCGTCCACGACCTTCTTGTCCTGTCCCATCAGCGAGATCAGCCCGTCTGCATCGGGCAGCGAGCCCTTGATGTCGGAGAGGCGCGAGGGGAGACCTGCTCTTTCGAGATGGTTGCGAACGCGCACCGCATCCTGACCCGGGCAGAGGCCGAGCCGTGCGGAGAGATCGAAGGCCAGCGCCATGCCGATGGCAACGCCTTCGCCATGCACGAGGCGGTCTGAAAAGCCGGTCGCGGCTTCAAGCGCATGGCCAAATGTATGGCCGAGATTGAGAAGGGCGCGCACACCGCCTTCGCGTTCGTCGGCGGCAACGGTTGCGGCCTTTGCCTCGCAGCTTTTCACGATGGCATGGATGCGTGCCTCGACATCGCCTGCCTTGAGGCGGTCGAGATTGGTTTCGAGCCAGTCAAAGAAATCGCGGTCGCCGATCAGCCCGTATTTCACGACTTCGGCATAGCCTGCGAGAAATTCACGCATGGGCAGCGTTTCAAGCGCGTCCGTATCCGCGAGAACGAGACGCGGCTGATGGAAAGCACCGGCGAGGTTCTTGCCCTGCTTCGTGTTGATGCCGGTCTTGCCGCCAACGGAACTGTCCACCTGCGAGAGAAGTGTGGTCGGGATCTGCGCGAAATCGACACCGCGCCGCAGGATCGATGCTGCAAAGCCGGTGAGGTCGCCGATGACGCCGCCGCCCAAGGCGATGACGAGGTCGCCGCGCTCAATTCCTTCGCCGAGCAGCCATTCGGTGAGCTTTTCAAGCTGGGCGAATGATTTCGTTCCCTCGCCTTGCGGCAGGCGCATCGTGGAATGGCGGATGCCTGCGCCATCGAGGCTTTTTTCAAGCGCGGGCAGGTGAAGGGCGGCAACCGCTTCATCGGTCACGATGGCGACGCGTTTACGCCGCAGCAGCGGAAGCAGATGGTCGGCAGCAGTTGCGATCAGCCCCCGGCCTACAAGAATGTCATAGGCGCGGTCGCCCAGTTCGACGGTGACCTTCCGGGTGGCGTCAGTCATTTTTCTGTCCGGTATTATCTCGTCCGGCAATCTCCGGACCATATTCTTTCAGTTTTTCGATGATCTCCTCGACCACCG
>NZ_JBATWS010000317.1:0-2730 GCF_049672805.1 Parvibaculum sp. | reverse complement strand
CTCATGGAATGAGGCGGGACTTCCTATCGGCTCGCAGTTTGCGGCATCGCTTGGCGGTGAGAAGGTCCTTTTTGAACTTGCCTATGAACTGGAGCAGGCTCGCCCGTGGGCAGATAAATACGCGCCGATATTTGCGGGATAGGGCTTGAAAGGTGGGGCTTCGGCCCCGCCTTTTCATATCAGGCCGAGCGAACGGAAGCTTGCATGTCGCCCCTTGCCGACGACAAGATGATCGTGGATTTCAATGCCGAGGGGCCGCGCGGTGTCCACAATCTGGCGTGTCATCTCTACATCGGCATTTGAGGGGGTTGGGTCGCCAGACGGGTGGTTGTGGACGAGGATAAGCGCGGAGGCGTTCAGCTCCAGCGCGCGTTTCACCACCTCGCGGGGATAGACGGGCGTGTGGTCCACCGTTCCCCTTTGCTGAACCTCATCGGCGATCAGCACATTCTTGCGATCGAGAAAGAGGATGCGGAACTGCTCCACCGGATTATGCGCCATGGAGGCAGCGCAATACTCAAGTAGCGCATCCCATGAGCCGATCACTTCCTTTTTCATCACCTTTGCCTGTGCGAGCCGCAGCCCGGCTTCCCGTATGATGCGGAACTCGGTGATGATCGTGTCTGAGACGCCCCTCACCTCGCGCAGCCTTGCCGGGTCTGCATTGATGGCTTCCGAGAAGCCGCCAAAGCGCGCGATGATTTCCTTGGCGAGCGGCTTCACATCGCGGCGCGGCACGGCGCGAAAGAGAATGAGTTCGAGAAGCTCGTAGTCAGGCAGCGTTTCGGGCGAGGTGAGAAAGCGGGCGCGCAGCCGCTCCCGATGGCCTGCATAATGCGGTGTTTCCTTCGCCCCGTCCCCCACGGCGCGATTTCCGCCTTACGCGTAGGGCGGGCAGTCGAGACCCGCTGGCGATTTGGTGAAAATCTCGCAGCCATCTGCCGTGATACCGATCGAATGTTCGAACTGGGCGGAGAGGGAGCGGTCGCGCGTTACGGCGGTCCAGCCATCGGAGAGGATTTTCACGCCCGGTTTGCCGAGATTGATCATCGGTTCGATGGTGAAGAACATGCCTTCCTTCAGCGTTGCGCCCTGTCCCTTGCGGCCATAGTGGAGCACATTCGGCGCATCATGGAAGACGCGGCCAAGACCATGGCCGCAAAACTCGCGCACCACGGAGCAGCGCTGGCTTTCCGCATATTCCTGAATGGCCCAGCCAATATCGCCGAGCGTTGCGCCGGGCTTCACCACGGCAATGGCGCGCATCAGCGATTCATAGGTGACGTCCACGAGGCGCTGCGCCTTGCGAGGGGCTTCACCTGCGAAATACATACGGTTCGTGTCGCCGTGCCAGCCATCGAGAATATAGGTCACATCCACATTGATCGCGTCGCCTTCGCGCAGCACGCGGTCCCCCGGTATGCCGTGGCAGACGACATGGTTGATGGAGGTGCAGCAGGATTTGCGGAACCCGCGATAGTTTAGCGGTGCCGGATAGGCGCCATGATCCATCCCGAACTCGAAGACGAGGCGGTCGATGTGATCCGTCGTGATGCCAGGGCGGATTTCGGTGACGAGCATGTCCAGCGCCTCTGCGGCAAGCCGACCCACGCGGCGCATGCCCTCAAAGGCTTCTGCATCATGAATCTTGATCCGCCCGACATTGCGTTCGGGGGCGTCAACGGCATCTGTATAGCTCATATCGCGTCTTGCTCGGGGCTCGGGTGGGTGTTTTCCTAACATAGTGCCCATAGCCCTCATTTGAAAGCAGGGGCGGGAGAGCGGTATTCTCGGGCAAGGATGCGTTGCAGGGAAGTTTCACATGCCGGAGAAAGAGGCGCAGGCGCGCCCGAAAATGGTTACTGCCAGTGTTTTGCTCATCGGCGATGAGATTCTCTCCGGCCGCACGCGGGATTCGAACCTTTCCTATATTGCGACGCATCTGAACAAGATCGGCATTCAGGTGCGCGAGGCGCGGGTGATCCCCGATATTGAGGATGTGATCGTCGCCGCCGTGAACGAGCTTCGCGCGCGCTATGACTATGTTTTCACCACGGGCGGCCTCGGGCCGACGCATGATGACATTACCGCCGATGCGATTGCCCGGGCTTTTGGTGTGGGTATCGACTATCACCCCGAGGCGGTGAAGGTGCTCGACGAGCATTACAAGGAGACGGGCGGGGAGTTCACCAAGGCGCGGATGCGCATGGCGCGCCTGCCCGAAGGGGCGGTGATGATCGCCAATCCGCTCAGCAAGGCGCCGGGCTTCCAGATCGGCAATGTCTTCGTGATGGCAGGCATCCCCATGATCATGCAGGTGATGCTGGACAGCCTGACCGACCGGCTGGAGGGCGGGGCGGCCATGCAAAGCCGCACAGTGACAGCCCAGATCGGGGAGGGGACCATTGCCGAAAGGCTCGGCGACCTGCAACTTCGGCACCCGGAAGTGGGGATTGGCAGCTATCCCTATTATCGGGGCAAGAGTTTCGGCACGAGTATCGTTATGAGGGCCGTCGATTCGAGGGCGCTGGAGAAGGTCGAGCAGGAGGTGGTGGCGCTGATGCGGGAGTTTGGCGTCGAGCCTCTTATGGGTGACAGAAGCTGAAACCCCAAGGATTCCGGGGGTTTTGTCGCAAATCTGCAACAGATTTTGCCAACATTACGAAAGTTTCAGCATTTCTGCCGTTTCCGGGCGTTTCAATTTTCGTGTGAGCGATTAGAGTTCCCCCA
>NZ_JBATWS010000316.1:0-2154 GCF_049672805.1 Parvibaculum sp. | reverse complement strand
TTCCTCCTTTGACGCTCAGGTCTGGACGCTGACGACGGACCTAAGCAGGCTTTCTTCGCCGCCCCAGAATCCCAACCTTGCCTCTTCTGGCGTGTCCGTTCCCTGTTGGTCTCAGCTTGCCGCTCATCCGCAAGAGCGGTTCGGTATCTAGCGTCCATTTAGCGCGCCCATTTTCACCACCTATTTTTACAAACGCCTCGAAGCTGAGCACACAGAAAAACGGAGAGAGCTTTTTCTCTCTCCGTTCCGGCCGGCGTATTTGCGGAGCGCGGGATGAAGCGGTCGCGCTCCGCCCCCTCGCCTTAATAGCCCACGCCACCTGAGAAGAAGGCACCACCCGTGGCCGCCATTTCCTCGCCGCGCTCATTCTTGCGGATGAAGACTTCCGCATAGGCCGCGCGGGTCGCAGCCGGGATTTCGCTATAGCTGCGGCTCTGCTGCGGCACGCAGGCAAGCATCCCGTTCGAGCCATGACGCAGCGCCTCGCCCGGACGGCACTCGATCACATAGCCGCCGGCATAATCGGGCCGTGCGGACGCATCCTTGCCCACCATGCGGCCAATCGTTGTGACCAGCATGTCGCCCGCCGTGCAGTGGAAAAGCTCCACATCATCGCTCGGATCAATTTCCGTGGCAGTCGTGCTCATGCGCGCTGCTTCTTCAAGACCCTTCGCGCTGACGCAGATCGCCTTGACCGGCTTTACGACACGCGCGGTGCGCACGATCACATTGAGCGCTCCCATGGGAGCCGCCTGCGGCGCGGAGACGAAGTAGCTCGAACCACCACCGCCATAGCCGCCACCGCTGCCATTCGCGATACCGACCGCGCTTGAACGGTCAAGCGCGGAGGACGCGCTGTCCGCCGCCGCATTCGCATTAGCGATGGCCGATGCTGTGGCCGTTGCCGAGGCACCCGCATGAACATTGACGAGGACGTTTATGTTGTTCTCGTTGTAGTTCTTGTTGATGTTCGTATTGGTGTTGGTGTTCTTGTTGTAGTTGGCGTTCTTATAGCCGCCCTTGCCGCCATCATGGCCACCGCAGCCGCCACCGCATGCGGGCGGAGGCGGAGGGGTGCAGCCGCTATTGCAACCGGCACCGGCCGGAGCCGCCGTCAGCAGCGCATAGAGGAAAAACGCCGCTGCAATGAGAGCAACGGTGAGAAACGGCCTGTTTCTGAACAATGTGACATTCATCTGCTTCATCCTGACACTCGCGGCCCATAAGGGCACGTTGGCCTGCGTCTATGTGAGCCCGTTCCGGGTTCTTGCGCCGATAAATGCAGAAGCCATGCCGAAGCCCGCATGTTGAAGCGGGACAGGTGTACGCATCAAAGCGGCGCACCGGCGAGCAAGGGATTAACCTTTTCGCAGCCGGCCCGCCTCCTGCAAATCCCAAGTCTTTGATCTGTCAACGAAAAATGAAAACGCCGATGCTCTCGCAGCGGCGTCAGACCTGCGCCGTTAACGACTGGCACGCTTCATGCTCCCGTCTGCACGTCCGGCACCTGAACCACAAGGCAGCGTGTCGGATCGGCACCGGGAAGGTTCTCCGGGCCGGAATGGGAAGGAGCGACCCGAAACGGGACGATCTTCTCCGAATGAGTTAGAGTTCACCCGGGGAGCCGGGCGAGCAGCACGGCAGGGGTTGAGGGGCATGAAGCACAGAAACAATCAGATTCTGTTCGATTACTGGAATGCGCTGCGCGCTGGCCGTCCTGCGCCGCGCCGTGCCGAGATCGAACCCGGCGATATTCGCCGCGTCCTGCCTTACGTCTTCATTCTGGAGCGCAAGGACCGCGACACATGGCGTTTCCGCCTTGCAGGTACGGGCCTGTGCAGCACCTATGGCATGGAGTTTCGCGGCCACAACATCCTCTCCATGTGGTCCGACGACTGCGCCGAAAACCTGAAAGACGCGCTGGAAGACATAACGGCCAACGCCACCATCTCCGTTGTCGAATATACCGCCGCAACGAATGAAGAGCGCGAAGCAACCTTCGAGATGATCCTGCTCCCGCTCGCCCATGAAGATGGCACGATTACCCGCGTGCTGGGCGCCGCCGTTCCCATCGACCGCTTCCCCTGGATTGGTGAACGCATGTTTGCGCGCCAATGGATTGACCGGCTGCGCCGCCTCGACCCGGAACGGATG
>NZ_JBATWS010000315.1:0-1609 GCF_049672805.1 Parvibaculum sp. | reverse complement strand
ATTCACAGCCGCCTGCTCATAGTTTTGGCCTTCCCAAGGTGGAGCGGACACCATGAACGCCCAATCCAAAATCGAGATGAGCGAACCGGTCGGATCGCCTATCCTGGAAGTGCGCGATGTCCATAAGGTCTTTGGCGGCGTGCGGGCACTGAACGGATTGTCACTATCGATCACCGAAGGCGAGATACACTGCATCCTGGGACCTAACGGCGCGGGAAAGAGCACTTTCTTCAAAATGCTCATGGGAACGGATACGCCGACTTCAGGCCAGATTCTGTACAAGGGGCGCGACATAACCCGCGTCCCGGCTTTTGGCCGTGCGCGCCTTGGACTGTCCGTCAAGTTCCAGAACATCCGGGTCTTTGCCGACCTGACAGTGTTCCAGAATCTTTTCATTCCGCTGCGGCGTCACTACAGCGCGCGCCAGATACCCGAGCGGGTCGAGGCGCTTTTGGCCCAGATCAGCCTTGCCGGAACTGAACATCGGCTGGCGAAGGAACTGTCGCACGGCCAGCAGCAATGGCTTGCCATTGCAATGTCGATGGCCTTTGACCCTGAAATCCTGCTTCTGGACGAACCTACTGCCGGGTTGTCCGTGGAAGAGACGGAAAAGACCGCTGCGATCATTCGTCAGCTCAACGCCCAGAAAGTCACCACCATCGTCATCGAGCACGACATGGGCTTTATTCGGGATCTTTGCGCGCGCACCAGCGTCCTGCATTACGGCAAGCTCTTCGCGCAGGGAAGTTTTGATGAAATCGCTGCGGATGCCGACGTGCGGCGCATTTATCTTGGTACATTGTGAGTGGGGAAGGTCTTATGACACAGCTTCAGGTTTCCTCGCTCAAGTCGGGATACGGCTCCGTCCAGATCGTCAATGATGTGTCCTTCGACATCAAGCAGGGTGAAATCGTTGCGGTTATCGGGCGCAATGGCGTCGGCAAGACCACGCTGATCAAGACGATCATCGGGGCGTTGCCCACCATCTCCGGTTCCATCTCCTACAAGGGCCGCGATATCACCAAGCTTGGCGCGGCCGCTCGGGCCAGATTGGGTATAGGCTATGTCCCTCAGGGTCGTGGCATCTTTACGCGCATGACAGTGGCGGCCAATCTGGGGCTGGGATCGGGCGTCGGCAACGCATCGACGCCTGATCTGAAGCGGGCGTTTTCGTTCTTTCCCATACTTGAAAAGCGGTTGTCCCAGCTTGCAGGCTCGATGAGCGGTGGCGAGCAGCAACAGCTTGCAATCGGCCGCATCCTGGCCGGCAAGCCGGAGATCATCCTGTTCGACGAGCCTTCCGAAGGTATCCAGCCCAATATTGTCCAAGAGATCGGCACGATCATTCGACGCCTAAGGGACGAGCAGGGCCTGACCATCATGATTGTCGAGCAGAACCTCCAGTTGATCCGCTCCGTCGCGGACTATTGCCTTGTCATGGACAAGGGCCAGCTTATCGACCGGATAAAGCCGGTCGACCTCGAAGATCCAGAGGTCGCACAACGTTATCTTGCCATCTAACTGGCGACTGCGACGAAACTTACTGGTTGAAGTGGCTGGCCGATATCAGATCAGGCCGAGACGGATAGCCATCGCCACAGCCTGAGAG
>NZ_JBATWS010000314.1:0-4311 GCF_049672805.1 Parvibaculum sp. | reverse complement strand
TCATCAACTGCGCACGCGGCGGCCTCATCGTCGAGGCTGACCTCAAGGCAGCGATTGAAAGCGGCCAGGTGGCGGGTGCGGCGCTCGACGTGTTCGAGGAAGAACCCGCGAAGGAAAATCCGCTTTTCGGCATGGAGCAGGTTATCTGCACGCCGCATCTCGGTGCCTCCACCAATGAAGCGCAGGAGAATGTGGCGCTGCAGGTTGCCGAGCAGATGGCGGATTATCTGCTGACGGGCGCGATCACCAATTCGATCAACGTGCCCTCCGTGTCGGCGGAAGAAGCGCCGAAGCTCACGCCCTTCCTCACGCTTGCCCAGCAGCTTGGTTCTTTTGCGGGTCAGCTCACCGAGACGGGCATTTCCGCTGTTACCATCGAATATGCGGGTGACGTTGCGAATATGAATACGCGTGTGCTGACAAATGCCGCGCTGACGGGCCTTCTCAAGCCGCAGCTTGCTGACGTCAATATGGTCTCAGCGCCTGTCATCGCCAAGGAACGTGACATCAAGGTGTCAGAGGTTCGCCGCGAACAGCAGGGCGCTTACGAAACCTATATCCGCCTCATCGTGAAGACGGAGCGTCAGGAGCGTTCGGTTGCCGGTACGGTTTTCTCCGGCGGTCTGCCGCGCGTCATCCAGATCAAGGGCGTGAACATGGAAGGTACGCTTGGCCGCCACATGCTCTATGTCACGAACAAGGACAAGCCGGGCTTCATCGGCGCGCTTGGTACGATACTCGGCAAGGCGGGCATCAATATCGCCAACTTCAACCTTGGTCGTGAAGAGGCCGGTGGCGACGCCATCTGTCTCGTCGAGGTTGACGGGGATGTGCCTGCGGAAACGCTTGCCGAAATTCAGGCGCTGCCGCATGTCGTGCAGGTGAAGGCGCTGACTTTCTGATCCTTCCAGAAATCAAAACTCCCTGGATGGCGGGCATAGTGCCCGCCATCTCCATTTTGGCGCGGTAATCCTTTCTTAACCACGAGGCCGCGAGACTTTCCCCGGGTGTGCTGATAATTGCCGGGGGGCAAAATGATGAACGGGGAGCATGGGTTTCTGGACCCAAGGCTGGCTTATCTTTTCGACTATTGGCGGAAAAAAAGAGGGGATCGGCCTGCGGCGTCGCGAACCGACCTGATGCCGTCGGAAATCAAACCCTTCTTGCCAATCATGAATCTGGTCGATGTCCAACGTGATCCGCTGCAGTTCCGGCACAGGCTGGTCGGCACGGAAATTGTGGAAGCGGTCGGCCGGGATGTGACGGGCCGTTTGATCAGCCCGCAGCTCTATGGCGATGACTATGAGGAAATTCTGGAAGGGCTTCGCATCGTGGCGGAGGAGGTCCGTCCCTTTCACCGCCTGAAGCGGCCGAGATGGGTTTCGCGCGACTGGCTCTCGCTTGAGTCGATCGAACTTCCGCTCATCGACAGTTCGGGTGAGGTGAACATGATCCTGCGCGCGATGAGCCTTTTCGCCGATCCGCAATCAGCCTCGCGCGAGCGTTACCTCGCATGGGAACTGGCGGCCTGACGGTCAGATGAAGCGCGTGCTGATCGGCGTGCCGCGCTTCAGCGTCTTTGTCACCGGCGTCTTTTCGATGATGTCGCGAATGCGGTCCATCTGTTCTTCGCTCAGCTTCTCGCTGAAGGAGATGGTTCGCTCGATCGTCTCACTGCCTTCCTTGTCGCGCTGGAAGGTGAGGTCTGCCGTGATGGTGCCAAGCTGCCAGCCCTTGCGATCAGCATACATACGCAGCGTCGCCGAAGAGCAGGCCGCCAGAGAGGCAAGCAGCAGCTCATAGGGGGCCGGGCCTTTATCCGTGCCGTGATTGTTCAGCGGTTCGTCGGCGGTCATGCGGTGCTGGCGCGCTTCCATTTCCTGAAAGACGCCTTCGTGACTCACGAGATGGACATGCGTTGCCATGGCTCAGGCCTCCGGTAGCGGGGTGAGTTCGGTTTCATCAGGCACGGGCTTGAAGCGGCCTTGCGCCCAGTCTTCCTTTGCTTGCTCGATGCGCTCGCGGCTCGATGAAACGAAGTTCCACCAGATGTAGCGCTTGCCTTCGAGCGTTGCGCCGCCAAGCAGCATCATGCGTGCGGGCGATATTGCCTTGATGGTGATGCGGTCGCCGGGGCGGAAGACGAGAAGCTGCGGTGCCTCGAATGTCTCGCCCGCAATCTCGATCGCGCCGCTGACAATATAGATCGCGCGTTCCTCGTAATCGGGATCAAGCGGGGCCGATTTTCCGGCATCGAGTATCAGGTCCACATAGAACCAGTCCGAAAGCGTTGTCACCGGAGATCGCTTGCCGAAAGCATCGCCAGCAATCACGCGGGCGGTGAGGCCGTGATCTGTCACCACGGGCAGATTTTCGGCGGCATAATGCTGGAAGGTGGGGGCCGTCTCTTCGAGCGCTCTGGGCAGCGCGACCCAGCTTTGCATGCCGCCGACACGCTGGCCGCTCTTGCGGGGCAGATCGGGCGTGCGTTCGGAATGGGCGATGCCGCGCCCCGCCGTCATCAGGTTCATTGCGCCCGGCAAAATCTCCTGTACATGGCCCTCGCTGTCGCGATGCATGATCGTACCGTCAAAGAGATAGGTCACGGTCGCAAGGCCGATATGGGGATGAGGCGCCACATCCATGCCCGTACCCGGTGCCATCTGGGCCGGGCCCATCTGGTCGAGGAAAATGAAGGGGCCGACCATGCGGCGCCTCGCCTGGGGCAGGGCGCGGCGAACCTCGAAGTTTCCGACATCCCGTGCGCGCGGCACGATGACGAGTGCCAGCGCCTCACAGGATTTGCGGTCGCCTGGTTCCGGGTCGAGGTCTGGCCGCCAGCTCATGGGGGTGTCCTTCGGGTGGGGGCGGAACGATCCACAGGATATCTGCCGCGGCCGCCAAAGTCCCTTCCCTTGGGCGCGCTGATCGGATAGACAATGCCAAAGCCCCCGGCCGAAAGGCCAAGGGGGCTTTCAGCTTGTCTGGGCTCCGCTTTGTGGCGGGGATCAGGTCGGGATTAACACCCTAAGGCATTGAATCAAATGACAAATGTTGCGGTAGTCGGCTCCCAGTGGGGGGACGAGGGCAAGGGCAAGATTGTGGATTGGCTGTCGGAGCGCGCCGATGTGGTGGTGCGATTCCAGGGCGGTCACAATGCGGGCCATACGCTTGTCATTGACGGGGTGACCTACAAGCTGTCGCTGCTGCCTTCCGGCATTGTGCGTCCCGGCAAGCTCTCCATTCTCGGTAATGGCGTGGTGCTTGATCCCTGGGCCTTTGCGAAGGAAGTGGACGAGATTGCCTCCAAGGGCGTGAAGGTCACACCGGAGAACCTCAAGATCGCCGAAAATGCGGTTCTGATCCTGCCGGTTCACCGGGAACTCGACGAGATGCGTGAAGGCTCGAACTCCGGCGTGAAGATCGGCACGACGAAGCGTGGCATCGGCCCGGCCTATGAAGACAAGGCGGGGCGGCGGGCTATCCGTGTGATGGATCTTGCAGATTCCTCCACGCTGGCGGTGAAGGTTGAAGGGCTGCTCGCGCACCACAATGCGCTGCGCCGTGGCAATGGACTGCCGGAGTTTGAAGCGGCCCCCATCGTGGAAGCGCTGCTCGAAATTGCGCCGCGTATCCTGCCTTTCGCCGCGCCGGTCTGGCGTGTGCTTGATGAGGCGAAGCGGCGGGGTGAGCGCATCCTGTTTGAAGGCGCGCAGGGCACCATGCTCGATGTTGATCACGGCACCTATCCCTTCGTCACCTCGTCTAACACGGTGGCGGGGCAGGCTGCCGGTGGTTCGGGTGTTGGTCCGGGTGCCATTGGCTATGTTCTCGGCATCACGAAAGCCTATACGACGCGTGTGGGCGAGGGGCCGTTCCCGACGGAATTGCAGGATGAAACCGGCCAGCGCCTTGGCGAACGTGGCCATGAGTTCGGCACGGTCACAGGCCGCAAGCGCCGCTGCGGCTGGTTTGACGCGGTGATGGTGCGTCAGGCGATCAAGACGGGCGGCATCACGGGCGTTGCGCTCACAAAGCTTGATGTGCTTGACGGCTTCGACGAGATCAAGGTCTGTGTGGCTTACGATCTTGATGGCAAGCGGCTCGATCATTTCCCGGCGGGCAAGGAAGCGCAGGCGCGTGTGAAGCCGATCTATGAAACGCTGGAAGGGTGGCATGACAGCACGCAGGGCGCGCGTTCCTGGGCGCAACTTCCGGCAGCGGCCGTGAAATATGTGCGCTATGTGGAAGAGCTGATCGAAGCGCCGGTGGCGCTGCTCTCCACCTCTCCTGACCGTGAGGATACGGTCC
>NZ_JBATWS010000313.1:0-3721 GCF_049672805.1 Parvibaculum sp. | reverse complement strand
ATGGACGCGCGGGGCCTCAACCGGGGCACGTCGGGCAATGTCTCGGCGCGGTTGGGGTCGGACATGCTGGTCACGCCCTCAGGCGTTCCGCCTTCCCGGCTTCAGCCCGAGCATATTGTGCGTATGGACGCGGAAGGCCGTTACAATCCTGAGGGCATGAAGCCTTCAAGCGAGTGGCGGATGCATGTGAAGCTGTTGCAGCTTCGGCCGGATGTGAATGCCGTGGTGCATTGCCATTCGCGCTTTGCAACGACGCTTGCCTGTGCGAACCGTCCCATTCCCTCGCTGCATTACATGGTATCGGTGAGCGGCGGGCCGACAGTGCCGGTGGCGCCTTATGCGACCTTCGGCACTGAGGAGCTTGCGGTGTTGGTCTGCGAGACGCTGTCAGGGCAGTATGGCGCGCTCATGGCCAATCACGGACAGATAGCGGTGGCGCCGAGCCTTCAACAGGCGCTGGTGATTGCCGAAGAGATCGAGGAACAGGCGGCCATTTATTACGGCACGCTCGCCATTGGCGGGCCGGTTCTGCTCGATGATGCAGAGATGGCCCGCGTCGCCGAACAATTCGGCTCCTACGGGCAGAAGCCCTAGATCGCTTGCCAGCCCGAAACGGTACCCTCGCCGCGCGCTTGTGATGGAACGCTCACCCGCCCCCGTCCGTTGATGCGGAAGCATCATTTTCGTTGCTGGACCCGGATAGCAGCGACCTTGCCGGAGGCTGAAGTGGGCGGACCAACGCTGAGTGAGGAGACAATCAAACAAGCCACCACCGTCATGGACCTTCTGACGTCGGCCAAGATGTCGCTCGTCACGGCGGAATCCTGCAGTGGCGGCCTTGTTTGCACGCTTCTCTCAGGTGCGGAAGGGGCGGGAACGGCCCTGGAAGGTGGCTTTGTCGTTTACACGAAAGATCAGAAAGCGGTTGCGCTCGGCGTCCAGCGTGAGTTGCTGCAGAAAATCGGAAGTGTCGAACCGGAGATAGCGCGGCGCATGGCAGAAGGGGCGCTGGAGCGATCATTGGCGGATATTGCGCTTGTGCTCACCGGTGTGATCGGGCCGGCAGAGGATGAAGATGGCAACCCTGTCGGCCGTGTGATCTTCGGGTATGGCCTCAGAGGCGAGCCGGTAGAGGTAGAAGAATGCCGCTTTGAACCGATGGAACCTGATGAGATGCGAAATCTCATCGTGTCCCATGCACTCACACTTCTTGAGCGAAAGATTCGCCAGGCGGCAGAATGTGGCGGGCGGCGCCTCCAGCGTCCTTGATCGGGACACCATCTGCGCTCTTCTTTGCGGGCCAACCTTAAAACCCCGCTTAAACATCGTCTTCTAGCGTCGATGCCAATGCGCCAATGCAGGCGGTTTCGCGGGAGAAGGCTGAATGCGCCAGATCAATGCCTATAAAGAGACAAAAGAGGAAATTGTTGCGCCACGCGATATGGAACGACGCATTTTTGAGCGCGTGACCGATCAGCTTCGATTGGCGGACAAGGAGGAGAGCCGCACCGAATTCTTTCACAGGGCAGTGCTGGAAAACCGCCGCCTTTGGGCCGCTCTTGCAAGCGATGTCGTTGATCCTAGCAACCAGATGCCAAACGAACTCAAGGCGGGCCTCTTGTCACTCGCGATATGGGTAGAGCGAGAATCGTCCAGCATCCATAGCGGTGACGCGCCGGTTTCCGGTCTTATCGAGGTCAATCAGGCGATGATCGCAGGCCTTAGCGCATCGTCCTGAATGTTGAGCGAGGGATTGAACCCATGGGACTGAACATCCGCCTTCTTCATGGTGACAAATGCGTTATCAATGGTGCCGTGATCTCCTGCAAGTCGCAGCGGGCGACCATCAGCGTTGAAAACTACGCCCATGTCATCCGCGGCCCTGACATTCTCGATCCTGCTGATGTGAAGACGCCGACGCAGCATGTCTATTTCGTTATCCAGCTCATGCTGATCGATGCGGAAAATGTCGAGAGGCACAAGCTGCATTACAACACGGTGATGGGGCAGTTGCGCTATGCACTGGAGAATGCCGAGGTGCTGGATACGCTTTCGCGCATCGACGGGCTTGTGGAAAACGGCGACTTCTATGCTGCGCTTCGCGAGCTGAAATCCGTCCTTGCCTATGAGGAGCGGCTTCTGGGGGATACGCCTGCCATACGACCGCTGGCGGAGGCGTGTCCATGACAACTTTTCTCGACTACAGGATCACCTCGCAGAATATGAGCGCGCGTATCGAGGCGATCGGCAACCAGAACTTCATCAAGCGGGAAGCGGCCTATTTCCGCGAGAACATCGCCAAGGTTTCGTCGGGCGATGAGCTGATGAATGATTACAGGCTTTACACCTTTGCGATGAAAGCCTTCGGCCTTGAAGAGCAAATCTATGCCAAGGGCCTGATGAAGAAGGTATTTGACGGCGGGGTCAAAGATCCCAAATCCATGGCGAACTTGTTGACGGACAGCCGGTTCAAGGAAATCGCAACGGCCTTCGGCTTTGCCGAGACCGGCAATCTCAACATGCTCATCACCTCCAATGTTGAAAAGATAGTCCTGCGTTATATGCAGCAGGAGCTGGAAATTCAGGCGGGGGAGAGCAATCAGGGTGTGCGGCTGGCGCTCTACTTCCAGCGCATGGCGCCCGGTATCGACAATTGGTATGAGGTGCTGGGCGACCCGGCGCTGGCGGAAGTGGTGCGAACTGCTTTCGGCCTGCCGGACGAATTCGCGCAGACCAATATTGACAAGCAGGTTTCCTATTTTGAAGAGAGATTCCCTATTGAGGATCTGAAGAACCCTGAGAAGGTGCAGAAGTTTCTGGAGCGTTTCACAGCGTTCTGGGATGTATCCGGCAAGGCGCCGGACATGATCAATCTCGCCGCGCATGGTATAGCTCCGATTGCACCGCTCGGCAGCAATACGCTGGTGAGCATCGACCCTTCTCTTCTCACGGAGCTTGCTCGTTACAAAATCTGAAAAGTCGGAACGTCCGAGGGCCGGATAAGGCGACCATGCGAATGGTCGCCTTTTTTGTCAGGGGGCGGTGGCGAGTTCCGATGCGAGAGTGATGAGGTCATCGCTTGCTTCCAGAATGGCGCTCATCCGGCTTTCCGGGGAAATGTTGTCCGTTTCTGTCTCGGGGGCGCTCGTAAAGGCGATTGCCGCAATTCTTGCGCTTCCGCCCCAGATGTTCCGATGCGGTGCGAGAATGCGGTTTGCTTCATTTTCCTCGCTCAACAGCAGGGCGGCGGTAGCAAGCCGGTCACAATCCTCAATGGTGATGTTCTCGCCCGCGAAGAAAATCTCGCGGGTCAGATCGAAAGCGGTCTGAACCTGATCTTGTCTGAGTGCGGCATCCGCGAGTTGCCGCCTTTCACGGTCGGTGATTGTTGCGCCGAGTATTTTGCGCGCGGCGTCGATCTCGTGACGTGCGATGGCGACATCGAGATAGGCATCCCGGAGCAGGCTTTCCCATGTCGTCGGGTCTCTGTCTTTCAGTGCGGAAGCCAGTATCTCCTGCGCCTTCGCCGTGTCACCGAGTTTGAGCCAGGTCCGGGCGAGTGCGGCGATGAGGTCACGTTTTGCAGCGAGCGTTGCGCCGCGGGCATCACCGGCGAGATCGCCCAGCAATGCTTCATATGTTTCTCGTGCCTCGTGATAGCGGCCGGCGGTAAACATCATGCGGGCATAGGCCATATCGGCCTGGATGAGATCGGGGCCGG
>NZ_JBATWS010000312.1:0-16209 GCF_049672805.1 Parvibaculum sp. | reverse complement strand
CCGCACAGGTCAATACGGCCTTCCTGTATCTCAATGGCGAAGGCACCGCGCAGGATTACAAGAAAGCGTCCTTCTGGTTTCACGCCGCCGCCATCGGGGGCGTGCCCGCCGCCCGCTATAATCTCGCCGTGCTTTATGAAAAGGGTCTTGGCGTCGAACGCGACCCCGCGCGCGCCCTTGCCTGGTATGCGCTGGCGGCCCAGTCGGGACATGACATGGCGCTGAAAAGGCTGACGGAGCTCGTACCGAGCCTGCCGGGCCCGGCCGCGCCGGAGCCGGAGGATGCTGCGGCTTCCACCACTGCCCCGCCCCCGCCCCCTGCCGTGATTGACGGCATGGAAGGCGCCACTCCTTAACCAATTCTTCTGCGCCTCTGCCTAGACTGGGTCAGTTCCGTTCGGCGGTTCCAACCGGAGAGTTCAGGCAGTTGCGCGATCCTTACGACATTTTGGGGCTTCATCCCGGCGCGGGTAATGCCGAGGTGAAGGCTGCCTATCGCAAGCTCGCCAAGCAGTTGCACCCGGATGCCCAGGGGGCGACGGCGGGCCAGCAGGCGCGCTTTCAGGAAGTGACCGCCGCCTATAACCAGCTCAAGGATGAAGCGGCACGCCGCCGCTTTGAAGCCGAACGCCTCGCCAGAGAAGCTGCCGAGCGGCAACGCGGTTTCCGTGCTTCCTACCGCGAGAAAAAACCCGCATCCGCAAATACTGCCACAGGGGAGGCGACGGAAGCGGAAACCGACGATCATCTCTTTACAGAACTCTTCGAAGGTATTCGCAGCGCCGGCAAGCGCGTCTTTCGTGCGCGCGGCGATGACCGGACCTATCGCCTCAGTATCAGCTTTATCGAGGCGGCGAATGGCACGACAAAACGCGTGCGGCTTGAGGGCGGACGGACGCTTGATGTCACCGTTCCGCCCGGCATTGAAAGCGGCAAGCAGATCCGCCTCAAGGGTCAGGGGGGCGAGGGCCATGGCGGCGCGGAAGCGGGTGACGCGCTGGTGACCGTGAATGTCGAGCCGCATCCCTTTTTCGAGCGGCGGGAGCAGGATATTCACCTCACCCTGCCCGTCACCCTGCCGGAGGCGGTACTTGGCGCGCGGGTAGAGGTGCCGACCATATCCGGCCCCGTTTCCCTCTCGATCCCGCCCGGCTCTAATACGGGCACGAAGCTCCGGCTGCGCGGCAAGGGGCTGAAAGGGACGGGCGGAAGCGTCGGGGACCAATATGTGACCCTCTCGCTTACCCTGCCCGATACACAGGACAAGGCACTCAGGGCATTTGCCGAAAGCTGGTCCGAGGGCCGCGGGCATAACCCGCGAAAGGGCCTTCTGGACAAATGATTCGTTGCAAACTGTCGCAAAACGTGACCGGCAACCCCCTGAAATAAAGGGGCTTTTTTGTTAGACGCCCCTTGGCTTTTGTGTAGGATGCAGCACGATTTACGACCGCTAGCAGATTGACGGGGACACGATGAGCGACGCCATCACCAGCAATGGCCTGGAAATTAAGGGCAACCTGATGAAGGGCAAACGCGGCCTCGTCATGGGCGTTGCCAATAACCGATCGATTGCCTGGGGCATTGCCAAGGCCTGCGCCGAACATGGTGCGGAACTCGCCTTCACCTATCAGGGCGAGGCGCTGCAAAAGCGCGTCGTACCACTGGCGGAATCGGTGGGCTCCACCCTCGTCATGCCCTGCGACGTGATGGATGCGGCCAGCATGGATGCCGTTTTCGAGCGTCTGTCGAAGGAATGGGGAAAGCTCGATTTCCTCGTTCACGCCATCGCCTATTCCGACAAGTCGGAGCTGGATGGCCGCTATGTCGATACCACGCTCGACAATTTCACCGCCTCTATGGCGATTTCCTGCTATTCGCTCGCCGCGCTCTGCCAGCGCGCCGAAAAGCTGATGACGGACGGCGGCTCGGTTGTCACGCTGACCTATTACGGCTCAGAAAAGGTGATCCCGCATTACAACGTCATGGGCGTTGCAAAGGCCGCGCTTGAAGCGAGTGTGCGCTATCTCGCGGTTGATCTCGGCCGCAACAATATCCGCGTGAATGCCGTTTCCGCCGGACCGATCAAGACGCTTGCCGCTTCGGGCATTGGCGATTTCCGCTATATCCTGAAGTGGAACGAACTCAACTCACCGCTGAAACGCACGGTCAGCATTGAGGAAGTGGGCAACACGGCGCTCTATCTTCTCTCTGACCTGGGCTCGGGGGTCACCGGCGAAGTTCATCATGTCGATGCGGGCTATCACGTTGTCGGCATGAAGGCGGAAGACGCGCCGGACATGAGCATCGTCTGACGATCTCCTGTAAGATTTCCTCCAGCCGGACCACCGCATGAGGACGGTCCTTCGGGACCGGCTATCCAAGGATGTCGCATAACAACTTCGGCCATCTTTTCCGTGTGACGACCTGGGGCGAAAGCCACGGGCCTGCCCTTGGCTGCGTGGTCGATGGCACACCACCGCGCCTGCCGCTCAAGGCAGCCGATATCCAGCACTGGCTGGATCGCCGCCGCCCCGGCCAGTCACGCTTCACCACGCAGCGCCGCGAGCCGGACGAGGTGAAAATCCTCTCGGGCACCTTTGTCGAGGACGGGGTGGAACTCACCACCGGCACGCCGATTTCGCTGATGATCGAGAATGTCGATCAGCGCTCGAAAGACTATGGCGACATCGTCCAGAAGTTCCGGCCCGGCCATGCCGACTTCACCTATTTCGCTAAATATGGCATCCGCGATCATCGCGGCGGCGGGCGCTCTTCGGCGCGCGAGACGGCGGCGCGTGTTGCTGCCGGTGCTGTTGCTCGCGCGATCCTTGGCGAGACCATCACCATACGCGGCGCGCTGGTACAGATGGGTCCGCACAAGATAAACCGCGACAACTGGGACTGGGCAGAAACGGAAAACAATCCCTTCTGGTGCCCGGATGCAAAGGCCGCACAGGACTGGGAAGCCTATCTTGATGGCGTGCGCAAAAGCGGCTCCTCCTGCGGTGCGGTGATTGAGCTTGTCGCCACGGGTGTTCCCGTCGGCCTTGGCGCGCCGATCTACGGCAAGCTTGACGGTGATCTCGCTGCTGCGCTGATGAGCATCAATGCGGTGAAGGGCGTGGAGATTGGCGATGGCTTCGCTGCCGCTGCCCTTTCCGGCGAAGAAAATGCCGATGAGATGCAGTCAACGGCGGAAGGCCTTGCCTTCACCTCCAACCATGCAGGCGGCATTCTCGGCGGCATTTCCACCGGTCAGGACATTGTGGCGCGCTTTGCGGTGAAGCCCACCTCCTCCATTCTTTCGCCTCGCAAAACGGTGACGAAGGACGGCGAGGACACGGAGATCATCACCAAAGGTCGCCATGATCCCTGTGTCGGCATTCGCGCCGTGCCTGTGGGCGAAGCGATGATGGCGTGCGTGCTTGCCGACCATCTGCTGCGTCACCGCGCCCAGAACGGCTGACCATCCCGGCGACATTTCGGTAACTAGGTGCGGCGGAATATTCCGACCACTTCGAGATGCGGCGACCAGAGGAACTGGTCCACCGGCGTCACGCGTTCAAGCTGATAGCCGCCATCGAGCAGCGTGCGCGCATCGCGCGCGAACGTCGCCGGATTGCAGGAAACAGATGCAACGACCGGTACGGATGAACGGGCAATCTCTTCTGCCTGTGCAAGCGCACCGGAACGCGGCGGATCAATCACCACCGCGTCAAATGTGTTGAGTTCGGATGAGAGAAGCGGACGCCGCGCCAGGTCGCGCGTCTCGACTGTCACCGGCTTCAGCCCGAGCAGCGGCCCCTGCTCGCGCATCGCGCGATCAAGCGCTGCGAGCGCGCGCTTCTCGCCCTCTACCGCGTGAACGGAAGATGTGCGCGCAAAGGCAGCGGCGAATGTGCCCGACCCCGCATAAAGATCGACGATCCGCTTTGCCTTCCCCACGCCTTCCCGGACGAGATCGACCAGCGCCGCTTCGCCCTGCCGTGTAGGTTGCAGAAAGCCGCCCGGCGGGAGCATCACGCGCAGACCGGAGAGAGAAATCTCCGGCGGCAGGCGCTCCGCGATGATTTCGCCATCCCATGTGATGCGCGCAAAGCCCGATGCCTCCGCCTCGTGGCCAAGCTCCCCACGCAGCGCCCCGTCAAGCGGCTTGCCGCCTGTCACGGCGACATCAAGCCCGTTCTCCGTGGACGTGACCAGAAGCGATGCGCGCGAGCGGCGTGAAAGCCCCGGCGCGACAGCGCGCGCAAGCGCGGGCAGCGCCTCTTCAATCTCCGGCACAACAAGCGGACATTCCGTGATCGCCACGATGTTATGCGTTGCCCGCGCGTAATAGCCGAGCATCACATCCTTCTTCGTGCGCGTTGCGGCGAATGTCGCACGGCGTCGGCTTCGCGGCGCGGCGGTGACAAGCGGCGCAACCTCCGCCTCAATGCCGCGCGAAGCAAGGGCGGCGCTCACAAGGCCATGTTTCCAGTCCGCATAGAAATCGGGTGCTGCATGTTGCACGGCGCAGCCGCCGCATTGCCGGAAATGGCGGCAAGGCGCTGCAATGCGCGAAGGGGATGGTTCCAGAACTTTCAGAAGTGCCGCGCGATCGCCGTCCTGCGGCGCGACGCGCACAGTTTCGCCCGGCAGCACATAAGGCACGAAGAGAGAAGCCCCCTCACTCTCGGCAACGCCATCACCTTGCGCGCCGAGCCGGGTGATCTTCACATCGATTTCTGTGTTCATTCAAGGATTACAGCCGAAACCGGCATGACCTTTCAGACGAGCTTTGTCGGCGAGGCAATCTCGCGAAGACTCGCGATTGCCGTTTCACGCCCGCCAAGCGCCGCCAGCACCGTTTCCACGATTTGCGCGGCATTGAGCCCCGCCTTGTCATACATCAGTTCAGGCTTGTCGTGATCGATGAATATATCTGGCAGCGCAAGCGGGCGCACCTTGAGGCCGCGATCAAGCACACCGGAGTGCGCGAGGAAGTCGAGCACATGGCTGCCAAAGCCGCCAATCGAGCCTTCTTCAACCGTCACCAGCACTTCATGTTCACGCGCGAGCCGCGCCACGAGATCGGTGTCGAGCGGTTTCGCAAAGCGCGCATCCGCAACCGTTGTCGAAAGGCCGAGCGCACCAAGCTGCTCTGCTGCCTTCAGGGATTCCGCAAGGCGCGTTCCGAGCGAAAGGATCGCAACTTTTGTGCCTTCACGGATGATGCGGCCCTTGCCGATTTCAAGCGGCGTACCGATGGCCGGCATATCCACGCCCACACCTTCGCCGCGCGGATAGCGGAAGGCGGAAGGGCGGTCATCAATCTCGACCGCCGTTGCCACCATATGCATGAGTTCCGCTTCATCTGCGGCTGCCATGATGACGAAATCCGGCAGGCAGGCGAGAAAGGTGATGTCGTAGGCGCCCGCATGGGTCGGCCCGTCTGCACCGACGAGGCCCGCACGATCTATCGCGAAGCGAACCGGCAGGCGCTGGATCGCCACATCATGCACGACCTGATCATAGCCGCGCTGCAGGAAGGTCGAATAGATGGCGGCGAAAGGCTTGTAGCCTTCCGCAGCAAGGCCCGCCGCAAAGGTAACGCCATGCTGCTCGGCAATGCCGACATCAAAGGTGCGCTTCGGGAAACGCTCGCCGAAAAGATCAAGCCCCGTGCCGGAAGGCATGGCCGCGGTGACGGCGACGATTTTCTCATCGCGCTCCGCATGAGCGATCAGGCTGTCGGCAAAGACCTTTGTGTAGCTTGGCGCATTGGCTTTTGCCTTTGCCTGCGCGCCCGTCACCACGTCAAACTTGCTGACGCCGTGATATTTGTCGGCCGAGGCTTCGGCGGGCGCATAACCCTTGCCCTTCTGCGTCACGACATGGACAAGGATCGGCCCTTCGCGCGCGTCACGCACATTTTTCAGCACGGGCAGGAGGTGATCGAAATTATGCCCGTCAATCGGCCCCACATAATAAAGGCCGAGTTCTTCAAAGAGTGTCCCGCCCGTCGCCATGCCGCGCGCAAATTCTTCGGCGCGGCGCGCGCTTTCTTCCAACCGCTTTGGCAGGAGCTTGGCAAGCTGCTTGCCCAGATGGCGCATGGAGCGATAGGCACCGCCTGAAAGAAGCCGCGCGAGATAGGCGCTCATTGCGCCCACAGGCGGCGCAATCGACATGTCATTGTCGTTCAGAATGATGATGAGGCGGCTGTCCATCGAGCCGGCATTGTTCATCGCCTCATAGGCCATGCCAGCCGACATGGCACCATCGCCGATCACCGCCACGACATTATTGTTGCCGCCGCTCAGATCGCGGGCGACCGCCATGCCGAGACCGGATGAAATCGAGGTCGAGGAATGGGCCGCGCCAAAGGGGTCGTATTCGCTTTCGCCGCGCTTGGTGAAGCCGGAAAGTCCGCCCCCCTGCCGCAGCGTGCGGATGCGGTCGCGTCGCCCTGTCAGCACCTTGTGTGGATAGGCTTGATGGCCGACATCCCAGATGAGCCGATCTTCGGGCGTGTTGAAGACGTAATGCAGCGCCACGGTCAGTTCGACCACGCCAAGCCCCGCGCCCAGATGCCCCCCGGTTTGCGAGACAGCGTCGATCACTTCCGCGCGCAGCTCGTTTGCAAGCTGCACGAGATCGGATTCAGGGAGCGCGCGCAGATCCGCCGGGGTCCGCACCCGGTCGAGCAAGGGGGTCGAGAGTTTGCTGCTCAATACTCACCTCGGCCGTTACAAGGCCAGAAAGAGGGCTCACTGCCCTTCAACCGACAGCTCGCTACATGGTGCAGCGCGCCCCGAAATCGAAGATGGCTTTCAGTTGCGCCGGGTTATAACGAAACGAGCCGCCTGACGCAAAAGGTCGGCTCTTTCATCAAACAAATCAAGGTGTTGAACGGCCTGATCGGCCAACATTCGGGCCTGGTCGCGCGCGCGGTCGATACCCAGAATGGAAACAAAGGTCGCCTTGCCGACCGCCGAATCCTTGCCGACCGCCTTGCCCATCATGGCCGCGTCGCCTTCTGCATCAAGCAGATCGTCGGTGATCTGGTAGGCAAGACCAAGATCGTGTGAGTAGGCACGCAGCGCCTGAAGCGGCTCGGGCGATGCCCGCCCGAGAATAGCCCCTGCCTCGCAGGAGAAGGTAATCAGCGCGCCTGTCTTCAGCTTCTGAAGGCGGGTGATGCCGTGCATGTCGAGCGTCTGGCCCTCGCTCGTAAGATCGATCATCTGGCCGCCCACCATGCCCCTTGCCCCCGCAGCAGCGGCGAGGCGGCGTACCAGTTCGATCCGCACCCGGGCGCGCTCATGGGTTTCGGGATCGCCCAGAATATCAAAGGCAAAGGTCAGTAGCGCATCACCGGCGAGAACCGCCGTTGCCTCATCATATTGGCGATGAACGGTCGGCGCGCCGTGGCGCATATCGTCATCATCCATGCAGGGCAGATCGTCATGCACGAGCGAGTAGATATGGACACATTCAACCGCCGAGGCGACACGAAGCGCCGCTTCCGAGGAAACGCCGAACAGCCGCGCGCTCTGGCAGACGAGAAAGGGGCGGAAACGCTTGCCGCCGCCCAGCGCCGCATAGCGCATGGCCTCTATCAGCCGCGCCTCCGGCCCTTCCGGGCGGGGCAGCAGCCGGTCGAGCATGGCAGTTGCCTCAGCCGCGCAGGCTGCAAGCGCCGCCTCGAAAGCGCTGTCCGCTCCGTTGATGACGGTCATCTCCGGGCCCGACATCAGTCGATGTCGAGCGGGCCGGTGCCCGTCGGCTCGCCGGTCGCCGAGAGCGTAATCTTCTCGACTTTCGCTTCCGCCACCTTGAGCCGCGCCTCGCAATGCGCCTTCAGCGCCGTTCCCCGCTCGTAAAGTTCGATCGATTTTTCAAGCGGTGCTTCGCCCGATTCAAGCTGGGTGACGATCCTTTCAAGCTGCGCCAGTGCCTCCTCGAAGCTCAGCTTCTCGATATCCTTCTCGGCTTCGGATTTCGCGGCAGACATGGGTTTCTCCTGATCGGCGGGCGGTTCTCAGGCAGCCAGCATGAGCGCTCTCACATGGGCTCTCGTGCTTGCCGCCAAGGCTTCCAAGTCATACCCCCCCTCAAGCGCGGAGACAACGCGGCCGCCGCAAAGACGGTCCGCTGCCTTCACGATCTCGGCTGTCGCGTAGCCGAAATCCGACTCGGTGAGGCAGAGATTGGCAAGCGGGTCTGATACATGCGCATCGAAACCCGCCGAAATGAAGATGAATTCGGGGCGGAATTGGTCAAGCGTCGGAATGATCGCATTGTCGATGGCGGCACGGAACTCTTCGGAACCCGCACCCGGCGGCAGGCAGCGATTATAGATATTGCCAAGCCCGTGCTCATTCGCCCGGCCCGTTCCGGGATAGAGTGGCCATTGATGCGTGGAGATATAGAGGAGCGAGGGATCGCACTCGAAAGCCGCCTGCGTGCCATTGCCGTGATGCACGTCGAAATCCACCACTGCGACACGCGCGCAGCCATGCGCCTCCCGCGCATGAAGGGCGCCAATGGCAATATTGTTGAAGAGGCAGAAGCCCATCGCCGTCAACGGTTCGGCGTGATGCCCGGGCGGGCGCACGGCGCAAAAGACATTGCGCGCCCTGCCCGCCATCACCTCATCTACGCCATAAACGACAGCGCCCGCCGCGCGATAGGCAGCTTCCAGCGAGCCGGGTGACATGGCGGTATCGGCATCTATGCGGCGGAAGCCCTCCGAAGGAGCCGAACCTTCGATGAATTCGATATGGCCTTCCGTATGAACCCGCCCGATCTGCTCCCGGGTGGCGCGCGGCGCTTCCACGCGCTCCAGCAGCATGAATTCTTCCGCTTCAAGCACGCCAAGCACAGCACGCAGCCGCTCCACATTTTCCGGGTGGCCGGGCGGCGTTTCATGCTTGAAACAGGCGGAATGGGTGACGAGAAGCGTGGTCATCCTGAAACCCTAGCACAGCTTTCCGTCGGCCCCGAAAAAGGGCTGTCAGGCGCGGCGATACCAGTTCACGCCCTTTTCGTCGCGGCTCACGGTGATGAGCCTCCGGCCAAGCAGGCAGTTCAGATGGGCAAGGCTCTCGCCCGTCGCCATGAAGAAGACTTCCGGTCCAATCTTGCGCTTGAAGAGCGCGGGGAACACGTCAATCGCGCGGCACGGTTCCTCCAGCATGTCGAGCAGCCTGGCGAGACCTTCCTCATGCCCGTCGATGAGCTGCGTCAGACGCTCATGCAGCCCGTAGAAAGGCTCATTATGAGCGGGCAGCACCAGCACATCATGCGGCAGCTCGGCGCGGATACGCTTGCAGCTTTCGATCCAGTCTTCGAGCGGGTTTTCGTAAGCCTCGGTCGGATGAAGACTGACATTGGACGAGATGCGCGGCAGCACCTGATCGCCGGAAATCAGGATGCGGTCTTCCTCGCAGAATAGGCAGACATGTTCCGGCGCATGGCCGCTCCCGATCACGACGCGCCATGTGCGCCCGCCGATCTGAAGCTCATCCCCTTCGCGCAGGCGGCGGAAAATATCCGGCAGCCGCGAGACGCGCTCGCCGAAGCCGCCGAAGCGTTTGCGGTAGCTCTCGATCCCGCGCTCGCTGAAGCCCGCCGCGCGGTAGAAATCGAGCGCTTCCTTCGGCGCGTCGCGCCCCGTATCCAGCACGAGGTTGCGGCACATCAGGAAATCCGTGCGCGACATGCGCAGCTCGATCCCCCATTTGCGGGTGAACCAGCCGGCGAGCCCGACATGATCGGGATGGAGATGCGTGACAACGAGGCCCGTTACCGGTTTGCCGTTCAGACCTGTCTGAAATATCTGCCGCCAGAGCGCCTTCACTTCATCGGAGGCAACGCCCGTATCCACCACCGTCCAGCCATCACCATCTTCCAGCAACCAGAGATTGATATGGTCAAGCTGGAAGGGAAGCGGCATGCGCACCCAGAATATGCCGGGCGCGACCTGCATCATTTCCGCCGGACCCGGCACCCGCTCGAACGGGTAGTGCAGATTGTTGCTCTCGATGGGAGCCTGGGAAATATCGGACATGAACGCTCTCGACAGGTGCGGTGCGCTACTATGCGCAAGCGTTCGTGATAGGCGCATGGGCGGGGCGCGTCAAACCGACGCCCCCATCAACCTGTTTTCCGCTACGGCATCCGGCAGTGCGGATTACCCCAGATCGTCCGCGCCGAGCGTGTAGAGGCTTTCGCCACCAGCCGTGGCGGGGGCGAGCAGACCATGAACGCCGGGCAAAATAGCGGACGCATAGAATTGCGCCATTGCCCGGCGCGCGGGGGATGCCCCGTCCGCCGCGGCACGGGCGAGGAAATGCCCGCCTGCCGCCGTGCCGAAAAGGCGCAGATACGGCGTGGCGCCTGCAAGACAGTCATTCGGTGCTGATTTCAGATTGGCGAGCATGTAGTCCGTCGCCTTGTCGAGCGTGTCCAGCGCCTCATCAAGCGCGGCGCCGATGCGCGTCCGCAGCTCGTCATTCGACGACCGCGCTTCCTGCGCCGTCTGACGCATTTCATTGATGAAGCTCCGCACCACCTCGCCATTGCCGAGCGGCAGCTTGCGCGAAACAAGATCGATGGCCTGAATGCCATTCGTGCCTTCATAGATCGGCAAAATGCGCGCATCCCGCAGGAACTGCGCCGCGCCCGTTTCTTCAACGAAGCCCATGCCGCCGTGAATTTGCACGCCGAGCGAGGCTACCTCAAAGCCGATATCGGTCGAGAAAGATTTGGCAATCGGCGTCAGCAGGTCGGCGCGGGCTTGCGCGGCGCGGCGCGCTTCCTCCGTTGCAGCAACTTCGGCCCCGTCAATCGCCACGGCCGTCGCGTAGCAGATTGCGCGCGCGGCTTCCGTCATCGACTTCATGGTGTAGAGCGTGCGGCGAATATCGGGATGTTCGATGATCGGCACCATTTCGCCGGGTGCCAGATCAGAGCCGACGGGCCGCCCCTGTTTGCGCTCCTTCGCATAGGCGAGGGCATGCTGATAAGCCGCTTCCGCAATGGCCACGCCCTGCGTGCCGACAAGCAGGCGTGCATTGTTCATCATGGTGAACATGCAGGCGAGGCCGCGATTTTCTTCACCGATCAGCCAACCAATCGCGCCGCCATTCTCGCCATAGGACATGGTGCAGGTGGGGCTGCCATGAATGCCGAGCTTTTCTTCAATGCCGATGCAATAAGCATCGTTGCGCTCGCCGAGCGAACCGTCCTCATTCACAAGGAATTTCGGCACGAGGAAAAGCGAGATGCCCTTGGTGCCCGCCGGTGCATCCGGCAGGCGCGCCAGCACGAGATGGACGATATTGTCCGTCATATCGTGGTCGCCATAGGTGATGAAGATTTTCGTGCCGGTGATGCGATAGGTACCGTCACCCTGCGGCACGGCCTTCGCCTTCAGCGCGTTGAGGTCGGAGCCTGCCTGCGGTTCGGTCAGGTTCATCGTGCCGGTCCACTCACCGGAGATGAGCTTCGGCAGATAGCATTCCTTCTGCTCCGGCGTGCCATGCGCGGTGAGCGCCTCGATGGCACCTTGCGAGAGGATCGGACAGAGGCCGAAAGACATGCAGGCGGCATTCCACATTTCCTGCATCGCAACCGAGAGGGCGACGGGAAGCCCCTGCCCGCCAAATTCCGGCGTGGCGGCAATGCTGCCCCAGCCACCTTCCACCCATTGCTTGTAGGCATCCGCAAAGCCTGCGGGCACGGAGACGCCCTTCTCGCCAAGCTTCGCGCCTTCAGCATCGCCCGAACGGTTCAGCGGGGCCAGCACATCGGCGGCGAGCTTCGCGCCTTCCTCCATGACGGACTCGACGAGATCGGCGGAAATCTCCTCAAAAGGGCCCGACCCCAGAAGCCCGGACAGACCGGCGACCTCGTTCAGCGTGTAAGCCATGTCGCGAACCGGCGGACGATATGTCATGAACACTCCTGAAAAGACTGAAAGGCACCGGAAAAACTGGTATCGGGCCTGATTGATATATTCTTAGTCCCGATTGTACCGGGCGGAAGGATGGATGAAAGTGGCGGAATGCCTCACTGCAACGGCGGACGCAACGGAAAAAGCGGGTATCGCGATCCGCGAAGGCCGCCTTGTCGCCTTTCCGACCGAGACTGTCTATGGCCTCGGCGCGGATGCGACCAATGATGAGGCAGTCGCGAGCATTTTCGAAGCGAAGGGCCGCCCCCGTTTCAACCCGCTGATCGTGCATGTCTCGGACTTCGAGGAAGCGGCGCGGCATTGCCTTTTCAATCCGGCCGCAGAAAAGCTCGCCCGTGCCTTCTGGCCGGGCGGCATAACGCTTGTCCTGCCGCGCCGGGCAGAGACACCGCTTTCGCTTCTGGTAAGCGCCGGGCTCGACACGGTTGCCATTCGCGTGCCGAACCATCCGGTCGCGCAGGCGCTGCTCGCCGGCGCAGGGAGGCCGATTGCCGCCCCTTCCGCCAATCCGTCCGGTCGGGTCAGTCCCACAACGGCGGCGCATGTGATGGAAGGGCTTGGCGAGGCAGCACAGCTTGCCTTTGTGCTTGATGGCGGTGCCTGCCCGCTCGGCCTTGAATCCAGCGTGATCGGCTTTCCGGGCGGCGTGCCGACGCTGCTGCGCCCCGGTGCGGTCGCGCGGGAAGAAATCGAGACGGTGCTTGGCGCACCCCTTGCCGATGCGGATGCGACATCAGGCGAGGAAGGCCGTGCCTCTCCCGGCCAGCTTGAAAGCCACTATGCGCCTGGCTCCCCGCTCCGCCTCAATGCGGAGCGTGTGTCAGGCGATGAAGTGCTGCTCGCTTTCGGACCCACGGTGCCGGAAGCAGCGACGGTTCTGAACCTTTCGCCCAGGGGGGATCTTCGGGAAGCGGCGGCCAATCTTTTCGCCATGCTCCGCGCGCTTGATGCGCAGGCCGGTGGCCGGTGCATTGCCGTCATGCCGATCCCGACGGACGGGCTTGGCGAGGCGATCAATGACCGGCTGAAGCGGGCCGCCGCACCGAAGAACTAGGCAGCCCCCTGCGAGATGAGAAGCGTCGGCACACCACAGGTCGGCTTGCGGATGGTCGCGACCTCCGTGCCTGGCTTGCGGCCCTTGCGCACTTCCGACACATCAAGCCCCGCCTTCGCCATGCGTTCGGCAGCACCCGCCGCATCTGTCACCTGCCAGGCGACACCCCAATAGTGATCGGCCTTGGGTGCCTTCGCCTTGTCGAGCGGTTCCACCACTTCAAGCGTCAGCCCGCCCAGCCGGAAGAAAAGCTGGCGGACACCCCATTCGGGCTTCGTATGGTCGAGGGCGAGGCGGATGCCGAATTTGTCGCCATAAAGCGCCTTGCAGGCTTCGGCATCGGGCGTCATCACCACGACATGATCGCAGGCGGACACGGCCTCTGCCTCTGACACGCCTTCAAGCAGCGGTGCCGGCGGCAGCGCATCGGCGGCGCTCAGATGCTGGATACCGAAGGAAAAGAGGCCGCGCATCGTCTCGCGCGGCAGACCGAAAGTGCGCCAGCGCCGCTCTGCGCCTGTCATAACATCCCGGCCCAATCCATCCACCGGGTCGCCTGCGGGAACGCCCTTTTCACGCAAGGAGGCAATCCTTGCCACCGCATCATTGGTGCCAAAGACCACGCCGAACATGCCCTCGCCCTTCTCCTCGAGATGAGCGCGCAGCATATCCCCGTTCGGTCCCTCGCCGGAGGGGCCGAACAGCTCAACATAGGTATTGCCGAGCCGATAGAGAATATTCGCCGAGCCCATGCCGGGATGAATGCCCTTCCAAGACGGGGAGCGGCCAAAAATCTGATTGTAGGTTTTCTCCGCCTCATCGAGATCGCGGACCGCGATGATGAGATGGTCAACACTCGTGAATGAACCCATGGAACGCTCCCTCGGCAAGAAAGGCGGCACTCTATAAGCATTCCGGCAGGCTCGCCAGAGCGGCGCTCATACTTATCCCCGCCATCTTCCGGCTGGTGTATGATCGTCCCTTCGATGGAGAGCCGCTCTCTTTATCCTTGCACGAATGGATGTGAGACTTCCCGGATGCCTTTTTCTGCCGCCGCCCTTCAGGAAAAACTCAACACGCTTGCGCGGCAATATGACGTGCCGGGGGCTGTTCTGGCGGTATGGACGGATGGCGCGCTGTCAGAGGTGGCGACGGGTGTCTGCAACATCGAAACCAAAGTGCCTGTCACGACCGACACGCTTTTCCAGATCGGCTCCATCACCAAGCTCTATACGGCGGCGCTCTGCCTTCAGCTTGTCGAGGAAGGCAAGCTTGAACTCGACCAGCCCATTCGCGCCGTGCTGCCTGATTTTGCGCTGCCGGACGAAGACGTGGCTGCCCGCCTGACGCTTCGCCATCTGCTCAACCATACGAGCGGCATTGATGGTGATTTCTTCAAGGACGCCGGGCGCGGTGAGGACCGGATCGGGAAATATGTTCATCTGCTGAAGGATGTCGCGCAGGTGCATCCGCTCGGTGCGATGTTTTCCTATTGCAATGCCGGTTTTGTGCTTGCGGGCCGCCTGGTGGAAGTTGCCTCCGGCATAGGCTGGGACAAGGCGGTGCGCACCCGTCTCGCAAAGCCGCTTGGCACGCCTTCCTTCTCAACGCTGCCCGAGCAGGCCATGCGTTATCAGACCGCGATTGGCCATGTCGGCGCGCCGGGCGCATTGATGGTGACGCCCATCGCCTATCTTGCACAATCAAACGCGCCTGCAGGCTCCATGCCCATGGCGAAAGCGCGGGACGTGATCGCCTTTGCGCGGATGATGATGGCCGACGGTGTGAGCGCCGACGGGACACGCATTCTCTCGTCCGCCAGCGTGGCTGCCATGCACCGCGCGACCACCACCTGCCCGCCCCGCATGAATATCGACGCGATCGGCCTTGCGACCTTCCTCTGGGATCGGAATGGCGACGGGCAATATGAAATGTTCGGGCATGATGGCTCGACCATCGGGCAGGCCTCATGGCTGCGTTATCACCCGGAAAGCGGCACCGCGCTTGCGCTCCTCACCAATGGCGGCAATGGCAAGGGTCTTGCCGATGAGCTGATGCAAGCCGTGTTTGCAGAGGCGACAGGCGTCGCCCCGCCTCAACCTCTGATGCCCGACACGTCTCTCACCCCTGACACCGCGCCGCTCATCGGCACCTATGGCAAGGCGAGTGGTACGGTAGAAGTGTACGAGAACGACGGAAAGCTCGTTGCGCGCCACAGGCCGTCAGCGGATTTCGCGGCCTTGCAAGGGGCTTATGAGGTCGAGCTTCTGCCTGTGAGCGAAACGCTCTTTCTCGGCACGGCACCGGGCTATACACGCGCTGCGACCTATCATTTTCTGGAAAGGGACGCAGAGGGCCGCGCGCTTTATCTCCATACCGGCGTGAGGGCGCATCGGCGATTGGGGTAACGTGCCCAATTCGCGCTATGCTCTGCTCTCCACTCTTTTCGGGCCACCTCGCATGAAACCGACACAAGACATATTGGCACGCCTCAAGGAGATCACCGGCGAGAAAGGTTTTCTCACCGATGAAGTCGATATGGCGCCCTATCTCCAGGAGCGGCGCGAACTCTTTGCCGGTCGCGCGGCAGCGGTTCTGCGTCCGTCATCGGTGGAGGAGGTTTCCGCCATCATGCGTATTGCGCATGAAGCGGGCATTGCCGTTGTGCCGCAGGGAGGAAATACCGGCCTTGTCGGCGGGCAGATGCCGGATCAGAGCGGGGACGCCATCGTGCTTTCCCTCTCGCGCATGAACCAGGTGCGCGCGATTGATGCAGTGAACAATACGCTGACAGTCGATGCAGGCGTGACACTCGCTGCCGCGCAGGAAGCGGCTGCATCTGGCGACCGGCTTTTCCCGCTCAGCCTTGCCTCGGAAGGCACCTGCCAGATCGGTGGCGTTCTTTCCACCAATGCAGGCGGCACGCAAGTTCTGCGTTACGGGAACGCGCGCGATCTCGTGCTTGGCCTCGAAGTGGTTCTCGCAAATGGCGACATCTGGAACGGGCTTACGGGGCTGCGCAAGGATAATACGGGCTATGATCTGAAACAGCTTTTCCTCGGCTCGGAAGGCACGCTCGGCATTATCACCGGCGCCGTTCTGAAACTCTTTCCGCGCCCGCAGGCTGTATCCACTGCCTTTGCTGCCGTGCCCGATGTCGCGTCTGCCGTCATGCTGCTGCGTATCGCTG